>JBGCDY010000344.1:0-11346 GCA_045105835.1 Chitinophagales bacterium | reverse complement strand
AATGCGAGTTGAGGTGAGAGGTGAGAGGTGAGAGGTGAGAGGTGAGAGGTGAGAGGTGAGAGGTGAGAGGTGAGAGGTGAGAGGTGAGAGGTGAGAGGTGAGAGGTGAAGTGATTTCTTGCCATTATAACGATTTTTTTCAACACAAAACTTCAAAAGGCTACAATGCAAATGAAAGGCAACATCCTCATCATAGACGATGATCCAGATATTTTACTCACCGCCAGAATGTTGTTGAAGCGGCATTTTGAGCATGTGCAGACGACGACGAGTCCGCACCGCATTCAAACCTTGTTTGAAAAAGACCCTTATGATGTGGTTTTACTAGACATGAATTTTGCGAGAGGTCGGGAGACAGGAGCAGAGGGGATTCGGTGGTTGAAGTACATTCGGCAGCATTCACCAAGTACCAATGTGGTGATGATTACGGCACATGGCGAAGTAGAGTTGGCGGTGAAGGCAATGAAAGAGGGCGCAAGTGATTTTGTCATCAAACCTTGGGACAACCAAAAATTGTTGGAGGCGGTGAAAAATGCCTTTGAGAAGAAAAACCAAAATGGAGGTGACAATGGGAAATGGGGGCGACAAGGTACAGGTGTGAAGACTGCAAAGGGAGATTTTAGCGATATTATTGGCGATTCGTTGGCAATGAAAAAAGTCTTTGCCTTAATCAGTAAGGTAGCAAAAACGGATGTTAATGTATTGGTGTTGGGAGAGAATGGGACGGGAAAGGATTTGATTGCAAGAGCTTTACACAATCATTCTCAAAGAAGTAATCAGCCTTATGTCAAGGTGGATTTGGGGGCAATTCCCGAAAGCTTGTTTGAGTCCGAACTATTTGGGCATAAAAAAGGAGCTTTTACGGATGCCAAAAGTGATCGGGCAGGGCGTTTTGAAGTCGCTTCAAAGGGTACTTTGTTCTTGGATGAAATTGGAAACGTTTCTTTGCCTTTGCAGGCTAAACTATTGACTGCCCTTCAAAGCAAACACATTATCAGAGTGGGAACGAATCGCCCGATTGACATAGATGTGCGTTTGGTTTGTGCAACGAATATGCCGCTGTATGAGATGGTGCGTCAAAAAGAGTTTCGCCAAGATTTACTATATCGCATCAATACAGTCGAAATCCAATTGCCGCCTCTTCGTGAACGAATGGAAGATATTCCCCTTTTGGCACGTCACTTTCTGAAACAATACAGCGAAAAATACCAAAAATGTGGGATGGAAATTGCCGCTGCTACGCTTCAAAAATTGCAGCAATATCCTTGGCATGGAAATGTGCGAGAACTGCAACATGCCTTGGAGCGTGCGGTGATTATGGCAGATGGAATGGTATTGCAGCCCGATGATTTTTTATTGCACAACCACAATTCAACTACGTCTTCTGCTCAAAATACAACGGAGACTTTGAATTTGGAAGATATGGAGAAGTTGGGGATTAAAAATGCTATCTTGAAGCATGATGGAAACCTGAGCAAAGCTGCAAAAGAACTGGGCTTGGGACGTACTACTTTGTATCGCAAAATGACAAAATATGGTTTATAGGCGGTTCAGTATCAATATAATTATTCGGGTGTGTATTCTTGCCTTGATAGCTTTCGGGATGGTCTATGGACTGACCGAAACGGAATGGTTGATTACCAATGTGGTGATGGGCTTTGTACTTTTGGGTTTGATTGTGGAGTTGATTTATTATGTCGAACGCACCAATCGTGACCTCAAAAATTTTCTACTCGCCATCAAATACCGTGATTTCGCCAACACTTTTACTCTCACCAATTTGAGCCCTTCTCACAATGAATTGAAGGAAGCCTTCAACATCATCACCAACGAGTTCCAAAACCTTCGGGCTGAAAAGGAGTCGAATCACCAATACCTTCAAAATGTGGTAGAGCATGTTGGAGTTGCCTTGATTTGTTTTGATGAGGATGGGAAGATTCAATTAATGAATCAGGCGGCTCAAAAAATGCTTCACAAGCCTTATTTGCAAAGTATTCAAGCATTGAAGTATGTGGATGCAGACCTATTGTATTCACTTCAAAAACTGAAGTCGGGCGAAAGAGAATTGTCAAAATTGGTGATTCAGGACGAAATCCTCAATTTGGCGGTAGAGGCTACTGAATTTAAACTGCAAGACAAATACTACAAGCTTATTTCGCTGCAAAACATACGTTCCGAATTGGATGAGAAGGAGTTGGAGGCTTGGCAAAAGTTGATTCGGGTGACTACGCATGAAATTATGAATTCGGTGACACCGATTATTTCATTGACGGAACTGATCAACACGCTGATTGAAGATGAGGAGGGAAATCAAAAACCATTGGATGAGATTCATCCCGAAGATATTGAAGATATACGACAGGGGTTGCATACGATTGAGAACCGAAGTAAGGGTTTGTTGAGGTTTGTGAATGCGTATCGAAGTATTTACAAACAACCAAAGCCCAACTTCCAAAAAGTGGTGGTACAGGACTTGCTTCAACGCCTTGCAGTGTTGTTCAAAAGTGAGTGGCAACAGCGCAATATTCGGTTTGAGATGAATCTGCCTCCTTATGAATTGATGATGACTGCTGACCCTGAATTGTTGGAACAGGTGCTCATCAATTTGCTTAAAAATGCGATGCAAGCAGTGGAGAAAAAGCCCGATGCACATATTAAACTGAACGTTTTTCGGACAGTTGAAAACCGAACCATTATTCAAGTCGAGGACAATGGAGGAGGAATTTCTGAGGAATTGAAGGAACAGGTGTTTATCCCGTTTTTTACGACGAAAGAAAAAGGTTCTGGAGTGGGTTTGAGTCTTTCTCGTCAAATTATGCGTTTGCACAAAGGGCGAATTTGGTTCAATGAATTGGAGGAAGGAGTGGTGTTTAATATTGAAGTGTAAGGGAATGATTTCGCAATTATTTGTAGAGAAATGTTTATTTTGTGAAGGTGTTTTTTATTTTATCATTACCTGGTACGACCTTCTTAGCGACTAATTGTACTAGTAAAGAATCAAGAAAAATGAGTGATAGATTTGACAATGAGGTGGAACTTCCTCAGGGCATAGATTTATTTGAATTACGGACTTATTTGGAAATCAATTATGATGGACAAAAGCGCAGAAGGTCACGTAATGGAAGTGCAGGGGATATCTTTGGGCGGATTTTTGTGATTGTGTGGTGTTTTCTTTGGGTAGGTATGCCATTGATGACTGCTGGACCGCAGACTTTGTTGTTTACTTTTATTCCTTTGATGTTTGTGTTGTCGTCTTTTTTTAAGAGCAAGAAAAAACGAGATCGAACCCGCATTAAATCGGCTAAAATTCGGGTGAATCCTCACCGAATTAATATTGAGAAAAAATATGCGAGAGGTATATCGAGATTGAAGAAGGAAGAGATTTCGGTGGATGATATTAAGGAGTTCATTGTTGGACGAAGGAAAGGTCAGTTTATTACAAGAGCGTCTTTTAATTCTTCTTTTTCTTTGAGTGCCAAATTGAAGAATGGGAATGTGGTGGATATTTTGGATGATATTGATACTGCGGAGCAGGCAAATTTTATAAAAGAACGAATGGAGGCTTTTATGAACAAAGATGTTGACGGGTGGCTGGATGATTTGAATGATGAGCAGTTGAATGCTCCTCCTGTTGATCTTGATTTGGATAAGAATGTGAAGGGAAAGTGGGAGGATGGTTTGGAGAAGGCTGATTAATAAACACCTTAGGTATCACGCAATAGATGCGTCTAATTCTTAGAAATGATTATTGTTTGATTATCGTAAGTGAGGTTGGGCTGACAACCTCACATGTGTGTGTTGTTTTATTTCGTTTGTATTGTTCTTTCTTGATTGGCAATGGCTTCGTTGCGTTCTTGTTGTATGATTCGTAGATACTCGTAGTGTTGGGTGAAATCTTGAAGCACCCATACTATGGTGTTGGCTTGTTCGGGATGTCTATAAAAGATGAAGTCAAAGAGCCAGTGTTTGTCTTTGAAGGTGAGTTCAACTCTTGGAAAATACATTTCTTCATTTTCGACTTTGAGTGAACCGAGCATTAATTCTATGCTCTCCAGCATAGGAAATGCTTCCCAAAGACTTTCATTCTTCAAAGGGAGAATATCTAATAAGGTATTGCAGGTGTCGAGTAATATGCCTTCATTGGAAAATAGTACAATTTGGGCTTTATTAGACAGGTAAGCATTTTTTTGAGTAAGTATTGACATCTAACTAAACAATTTGTTGAGCAAGTTCTAAAAACATATTTTCCACGTTTTCGCCATGTAATGCACTGGTGAAATAGTTTGCTGGAATAGGGAGAATAGTCTTAATTTGTTGTAAGGTACGGTCGTCTAATAAATCGACTTTATTACCTACAATAATGATGGGAACTTTGGGGAGCTTTCGTCTAATGTATTCAATGTTTTCAGCCATATTCAAAAAACTTGCTGGACGTGATAAATCAAAGACATAGATAACTCCACTACTACCTAAATAGTAAGAATCAGGGATGCGAATTTGGGACTGTTCGCCGCCAATATCCCAAATAATCATGTTGATTTTTACGTTTTCTAGCTCCACTACTTTTTTATCAATCCGTACACCGAGTGTCGTTTTGTAGCTTTCTGGAAATTTTCTATAAACAAACTGGCTGACTAAGGAGGTTTTTCCTACTGCAAAGCTGCCTGTTAATATAACTTTTTTACTAACTGATCTCATTCTTGAAGTTTGAATCCCTATAGAAGTGTAGGGTATGTTTTGAATTTTAACCTGCGTTACCTTGCAGGTAATTCATTCATTTTAGATAAAAGTGAAGGCTTGTTCTTTTCAAAACCCTCAAAAGCTTTCTTTAGTTTTTTGGATAATTGTTTGAAAAGAACATCATCAACCTCTATAATCAATTTTGGCATTTGTCCTTCAGCAAAATCATCTAATGTGTCTTCCAGTTTGAGTAAAAATGATTGAGTGGAAGTGCCGTCTATTACGGTTGCTGTATAATATTTGTAATAATCGTGAATAATCACTTTGAAATTTTCGTATTCAATCGTTCGAAGTTCTACTGTTTGTTTAGAGAAAATAAATTCAGCAGAAGATTTAATGGCAGAAAACATTCCTGCTACCATGTCCATGTCAGTAATATTATTGGCAGAAAAACAGCCTAATAATAAGCCTGAATCTTTTTGTATGATGTAAATTTCTTCAATGGTTGGAGACAATAGTTCTTCAATAATTTCTGCTTGATCTCCCTTGCCGAACCACCTTTTGAAGCGATACTTCCAACGTTTGAATGAAAAAGCATTTCGTCGTTGCTCCTCCATCGCTTCGGTAAAGAGCTCAAATTGATAACTAACATAACGTTTGACAAGTTTACCAATGATTGGATAAACTGCTTCAATGAACTCATCTTGTGAGTTGCGAATTTCGGTATTTACAGTATCTTTTACCTCTTCACCAAATAAATCATAAAAATTGGCTTTGAGTTCTTTGATCCTCTCATTGATGATTGGTTGAACCTTCTCTTCTAAATGCTTTGGATTTTTCGCCTCATTCTCGACTGCTATCATTTGTCGTTCATGCTTTTGTAGCTCGACCTCCAATTGATCTAACTCCTCTCGAAGAACGCTGATTTGCTCTTTTAATTGTAGAGTTGCTTCTTGTTCTTCTTTGAATAAGAGATATTTTAGCTTATCTATTTCGGTCATGTTGTCCATTGCTGAGCATTAAGATTACAAATGAAATTCTGATTTGATATTGAAGAACAGTTTTATTGAATCAAACAATGATGTTTTATTTATGTATTGTTTTTTCATGTATTAATTTATGCGCCCTTCTTGATGAAATTTACAGTAGACAAAAACGATTTCCAATTTAAAATAGAATTATAAACTGCAAAACGATTGACTAATGATGAGGGCAATCATTAGGTGTGTTGTTTAGATGGATATCTTATTGCCGATTTCTATCAAAAGCTCGCCTAATTGCTTGCGGTTAAGCTTCTTATCTTCAAGTCTTTCGGATTCTTTTGTCAGCCTATCATTCAACTCCTGCAATTGTGCATTGAAGCGATTTTCCATTTGGCGCATTTCCTCCAGTAAGTAATTTTTTGTCTGTTCTATCTTCTCATCAATTTCAGACCTGTTTTGTTTTAAGCTATCATTTAAGGTGGAAAACTTTTGGTCATAATCTTGCATGTTTTGCCCGAAAATAATATTTCGAATGGCATCAATTTGGGGTTGCGTATTTGTCGGATTATTTATTTCACTCATGGTGGTATTATTTTGGAGGCTATAAAAAATAAAGCTTTAGTAATGTATGAATTATATTGTTATGAAAATAGTTAATAAGATAAGGTGGGCATTTTTATTAAAAGCATTTTTCAACTATAAAGGTAATAATCAATTTTTAAAGAAACTTATATTTTATTAAACTTTTAGCCTTTTAATCAATTATTAAAAGTATGGATGAAAAACAAATTTTAGTATCTAAATTGCGACAAAATTATCGCTTCAATACCCTTTCTGAAAAAGAGGCGAAAACCAATCCATTCGAACAATTCAATACTTGGTTTGAAGAAGCATTGGATAGTGAAATCCGAGAACCCAATGCGATGACTATTGCTACAGTCTCTTCTGATGGGCATCCCTCCGCTCGAATTGTACTACTGAAAGGCTATAGCGAGGAAGGCTTCATATTTTATACCAATTACGAAAGTCGCAAGGGTAAAGAATTAGCAAAAAATCCATATATCGCTATATTGTTTTTTTGGGATATACTTGAACGCCAAATTCGCATTGAAGGAAAAATAGAGCGTCTTTCGACGGAAGTCTCTGATAATTACTTCAATAAGCGTCCTAAATCCAGTAGAATTGGGGCATTGGCATCTCCTCAAAGTCAGGTTATTGCAGATAGAAATATTATTGAAGAAAATATGCAAGAACTGAGTAAAAAATATGAGGATACGGAGTTTATTCCCAGACCTGGACATTGGGGAGGTTATATTGTAGTCCCTTCAATGATAGAGTTTTGGCAGGGGAGACAGAGCCGCCTTCATGATAGATTGCAGTATAGCCTTTTGGAGGACGGAAGCTGGAAGATGGAAAGACTGGCTCCCTGATTTGTGCTAAGGCTTTCCTTTTTTAGCTCTAATTACTCACCAAAATTCCACTGCCACAAGTGATGGCTTGTTTTACTATATTGTCTTGCTGAAATTTTTAATATAAGATTAATTACAATTAATTTTGTTCCTTTCGATAAAAAGGAGTAATTTTAAGAAGATTTTAGCCCCACTATATAGAGATCCTTCTACTCCTTCAAATAATAATTACCACTAAGCCAACAATTCTCACAATACACTCACACATAAGAGTACAGGATAAGTATTCTTTTATCACACCTTTTATTCTATAAGCCCTCATCCATCTCATTTCAATTTTTTGTTTTTGCTTGACAAAATCAAAGGCGGAGCTATGTCTCTGCAAACGATGATTTTGTTGATTCTTAGCACTTAACCTTAAAATATATTATTCCAGCAATGTTAAAGTACCGCTATATATTGCTTGTGACCGTTTTGCTTGCTACATCAACTTTTTCTAGGGCAGAGAGTTTGGTAAGTCATCACGAATTCGCTTCTACAGACAGTCTCATTACGATAGACACAGCTGCTATTACTGCTCATATTTCAGTTATTAGGGAGATTATTCGTTTCAACGAGGTCATCTTGAATGATACCATCATGGTAGATAATAAGCTTCAAATCAAGAAAATAACCGTTGAACACACCACGATTTCGCCTATTGATACCCTTTTTTTGGTTGATGAAACAATCGAAGATGAGTTGATGATGACTGATAGCCAAACGATTGTTGAAGACTCAGAAAATAGGGCAATACCAATAGAGGTAGAGTCAGTGAGTGAAGAAGAACAAAAAGAAAAGGACGAGGGAATTGCCGAGATTCAGGCAGTTGTTGAAGAACCCGAAGAGATTCTATTGGTGGTAGAAAAAGGGGAGGAGCTAGAGGACGAAAAACAGGAAGTTCTTAGAAATCCTCTCATTAGAAGTCAATACTCATCCAATTATTATTTGGAGGATTTACAAGAAGAGGAACCTGTGATTATTGCTGAATCTACGGGCGAGCCTATTGATTTGAATCAAAGTATAACTCCAATCAATATTCCTTCAAATACCTTAATTGAAAAGACCAATAAACTGGAATTTACTCCCGCTAGCCGTGCAGGTTTGCCAGGCGCAAAGGTATTGGAGCGGCGTGTGATTAGCCCTGAAGAGGCTTATGATTTGACTTTGAAGGAAATCGAAAAAAGGCGGCAGAGGTATGCAGAAAATTTGCAGAATGCAACAAATTCGTTAGAAAAACAGCAAATTATACAAGATGCTGCGAGTTATTTGGAGGAAACCATTGCAGTCGATGTGGTGCATTATTGGTACGGAACGAGCTTTGATAAGGAGGGGATGTCCAAAAATCCGAATAAGGGAAAAATTGCATGTAGTTATTTTATTACCACTGTTTTGGAGGATGCGGGCTTGAAGGTGAATCGAATAAAGTTGGCTCAAAAAAGTGCTGAAAACATTACAAAAACACTGTGTAATAAGGGTAAAATGAAACGCCTTACGACTCCCTCAGAAACCAAAAAATATGTGGAAGAGAATGGTAAAGGTTTGTATGTCATAGGCTTCTCTTTTCATGTTGGATTTTTGTACAACGATGGTTCAGAGATTTACCTCATTCATGCTTCTCCTCTGCCCCCTGGCACTGTGGCAAGGTTACCTATGGATGGTGCACGTTCTTTTGACTACTCCAAGTTTTATGATATTGGGAAGTTGTCAGATAATACAGCTTTGATAAATAAGTGGTTGAAAGGAGAAAGTATTTATTAATAGGCTATCATCAATCAGTGCTTATTTTCGCTCGATTCCCACAATTTTCGTTCGTACAATTTCCATATAGGTTGAGGGAATGATGGGTCACTTCAAATTCGAGTAGCTCACCTACCATGCTTTTGATCTGTTGAATACGTGGGTCACAAAACTCCATTACCTTCTTACAATCAACACAGATTAGGTGATCGTGTTGTTTGTAGCCATACGCCTTCTCATATTGAGTTACATTCTTGCCAAATTGGTGCTTGGTCACCAAGTCACACGCTACTAGTAGTTCCAAGGTATTGTAAACCGTTGCCCGACTGATGTGGTGGTGGTTGTTCTTCATTTGGATGTACAAGGTCTCCGCATCAAAGTGATCATTTCGGGCATATATCTCTTCCAATACAGCATAACGTTCAGGCGTTTTGCGCTGCCCATTTTTCTCCAAAAACGCAATAAATATATTCCGAACTACTTGAAGTTGTCGTTTGCTTTTTGATATTACAGGCATTGGTTAATAAAAGTTAATGGGTGTTAAAGTAATGTATAATTTTTCAAACCCGCACGAGATTGGTTATTTTAGCCATTGGAACATTACTGCTTCAATGGTTTTCTTTTGCAGTTTGTGTAAAGGGATTCATTGTTTCTTTGTTCTTGATATGAATGGGAAACAAAAGAAATGAGACAATGTTTCGATATTCTGCCTTTGACAAAAGAAACAAAAATAGACATCTGTGGTCAGAAAATCAAATGATTACTGACAAGTGAAAAAATATTGATGGAACGTTTATTGATGGTATAAACGTATAAGAGGGGAATTGTCTTAGGATGGTTCCCTTTTTTTGTTTGAAGACCTCAAATAAAAAAGTAGAATAGTCTTGTTTCTGTAAATGGGCAACAAAAAAAAGGCTGTATCGCTTTCGCAATACAGCCTTTCGCTTTTATCCAATCAATGGTTTGCTTTTAAAGTTGATTGATATAAATTTTGCTACCTCGTCTCACTCCAATGTCATCTTTGCCATCACCATTCCAATCTCCCACCAAGTATTCACTCTCAGAATTGCCATTACCAAAAGAAATGGTTCTGTCCGCTCGCCCGTCAAAATTGTAGTCCAGCAAGATATTGTTGCCTCTTCTGACTGCAATGTTGTCTCTGCCGTCACCATCCCAATCACCGACCAAATACTGGTTTTCGCCATTGCCATTGCCATAGTTTTGCTCTAAATCATGCCGATCATCAAAGTTGAAATCATAGAGAATTTTTCCATTTCTTCTGACTGCAATATTGTCTCTACCATCGCCATTCCAATCTCCTACGAGATATTGGCTTTCACCATTGCCATTGCCGAAGTTTTGTTCTAAATCATGCCTGCCATCAAAATTGAAATCGTAGAGAATTTTTCCATTTCTTCTTATCGCAATATTGTCCTTTCCATCGCCATTCCAATCACCTGCCAAATATTGTCTTTCGCTATTTCCATTGCCAAAGTTCTGTTCTTTATCATGTCTACCGTCGAGATTAAAATTGTAGAGTAGTTTGTTATTTCTTCTGATGGCAGGTTTGTCCTTTCCGTCACCATTCCAGTCTCCTACTAAGTATTGATGCTCACTATTTCCATTGCCATAGCTAAAGTTTCCTGTGCTAGCAGTTGGAGTGGCAGGGTTAGGATTGGGTTTTGGTTTAGAAGGAGAAGAAGTGGTTGGTCTGCGGTCAAACTTTACATTTGGAGCAGGTGTTGCATTGACTCTTGGGTATAGTCCGCCCTTGTTTGCTCCCCCATTGCGATTGAGACCGCCTGCGGGCGTAAATTCATCTGCAAATCCAAAGCCTGGACGTACACTAATATCCGCTTCAACAGTCATTCGCTGTGTACCACTCAAATAAGTGTGGTGGAATTTGACCACATGGTTTTTGACTCCTGTAAGTCCTGAAATATTCAGTGCTTTACCTTCAATGATGTCCATTCTATCATCATCTCCCTCTCCAACGATATCATCTTGCTCCGTCAAACTCCCCTCAAAGGTGAGTGATAAAGGAGGGAGTTTTCCATTGATGTCTGATTCTTGCTTGACCACAATCCAGTCGGTATTGGGGTTGGAGTATAGGTCGTTGTTGAAAATGCCACTATAGTTTCCTTGGTTCCATAGAGGAAGGGTTTTACCATTGGAGGTTTTTACCTGAAAGTTTCCTTTGATATTTTTATTTGCATCATCGGAGTGATCTGTCAAGCGAAAATTGCGGAATTTGATATTGAAGATTCGGGTGCGAGTAGTTGGTTTTAGCAGAGGCAGCTTTTTGACTTCTCTTTCTACGGCTGCTTGAATCAAGGCTCTTTTGGGAGCTAATTTTGCATCTGTCCAAGCAGTCTTGGGTTCAATTTAAAAAATGTTTTGTGAACTTAATTTTGATGGAATTTGTTTTTTATTTGAGATTCCACGACAAGTTTATCGACTGAGTTGACATTAAAAAAAGTTCTTCCTAAAAATTGA
>JBGCDY010000343.1:0-3422 GCA_045105835.1 Chitinophagales bacterium | reverse complement strand
CCAAACAAATATGAGCTTCTAATTCATAGCTTTCAAAATCAATGTTTTCTACAAATACTTTAACTGTTGCCTTCAATTGTCCAATTGCCTTTATACGCCTCTTTTTTCGTTGATTTGCTTTGGCTTGTTTTACTTCTACAAAACAAAAAGTCTGGTCATCAAAGACTACAAAGTCGCATTTTGCCCACCTGTCATCATCAGAAAACAAGCATTTGTCAATCGCTAAGAAAGCAATTTCTTTTTGGGAAGGATTGAGAATGGTAAAGTGAACAGGCTGGCTTTCGTCTTGTCGAATGAAACAACGTTTCTCAATTTCATCATCAAATATTTCTATTCGCTCTTTATCTATGATTTCCAAGCAGTTGCTTTCCACACACTTGACAAAAGCTTTTTTTATTTGCTCAATGAGCTGTTGTTGATTCATTTCGAGGGCTTCTATAAATTTCCATTAATTCATCAAATTCTTCTGCCATGATTTCCGAAATATCGTCCAATTCATTTTCTGCAATTAAACCCGTTTTTCGGTTGAAAATAGAACGAGTAGTTCCGTCACTATCTATGTAGTAAGCGGCAAAATCGTCTGGATTCATCCAACTTTCTTCGGGAATAATTGCTTTGATGGCTTCTCGCTGTTCGGGATGTTTTTGGGCAGTTTGGTAGGCAAAGAGTAAGTTGTTGAAGGAACTCAAGGTGTAGGGACTGTGTGTGGTAATAACCAAATCATTCTCTCCTTTGGTGCATTTATCGCTTAGATAATAAATTAAGTCTTTTTGGGTAGTTGGGTAGAGATTGAGTTCGGGTTCTTCAATTATGAAGGAGTAGTCATAGTTTTCTTTATTAGATGTGGCATAATAAGCTATCACTAAATGCAAAGGGATTAATGCCTGAAAACCACTTGCACTTTCCGAGAGATTTATAGTTTGATTATTTTCAAGTACTATCTTATCCAAATTATTTTCATATTTGTAAGCTAAACCCAAATAATCTATTTTAATATAAGGTATATATAATCTAGCGTATTCAAAATAAGTACCAAATCCTGTCAAATATTTAGGTAATGATATATTGTTATTTGCAAAACTCAATAAAGAAGGAGATATTATAGGGATTAAAAATCTTTCTGTAGGAATATATAAAGGTAGGTTTCCCTTAAAATTATTCAACTCGTTAGATATTGCTCCAATTTCATCTAAAAGATTAGAAGGTAATGAATCATTAAATTTCTTTAATTTACTCATTAGCTTTTGCAAGTTATCTAAATTAACTTGTATTGTGTCTTTAAATTCATCTATGAGGGAAACAGTAAAGCTGTCATTTGAAAACTTTACTACCCCATTTTTCGAACTATGATAAAAATCCGTTTTCTTATTAACTGTCTTTGTATCAAATTGGAAATAATTATGAATATTATAACGCTGAAAAAACGATACATGCGCTAAACTTTCTTTTTTTTCATCTAATAGATTGAATTGTTTGAGAAAATCCCAATCCCTAAAAATCGCTATCAACTTCGCCAATGTACTTTTCCCACTCCCTTGCGGACCAATAAAAACAGTCGTTTTCCGCAAATCCAACTCCACATCCTTAATTGGACCAAAATCTTTGACAATCAGTGTTTCTTTCATTTGCTTCAATTTACTTTAAAACGAAATTTAACTCAAAACAGTTCATCATTCCTCCGTCCCCTTCATCTTCTCCTTCTCCGCCAAATACACCTTCATTGGCAAATCAAACACCTTCGAGTTTCGCTTGTTTTTATTCTGCACAAAATGAACCGAATGGATATAAGGCTCTGCCAAATTGATTTTGTCCAAAGGCGTGACAACCATTAATTGCAGGTTCAACTGCTTGAACAACTCCATCGCATAAATTGAATTTTCGGGGTCGACCTTGCTGAATGCCTCATCCACCACCGCAAAACGAAAGGAGCGATTTCTTGCATCTTCGTGCCGAATCCCAAACTGATAGGCAATTGCCGAAGCCAAAATAGTGTAAGCCAATTTTGCCTTTTCACCACCCGACAAAGCCTGAGAATCTGCATAGTATTGACGTTGTACATTGTCTTCTCGGTAGCGTTCTATCGCTGCAAATTCCAACCAATTTCGTACATCGGTCACCTTCTTGCGCCACAATTCATTCGCACTCAATTCTTCAATAATGACCTTGATTTTCTGAAAACTGTACTCCAATTCTTGCTCATCGCCCTTAATCAATTTGGCAGGGTCAGGCATCGCATCTCGCAACATCTGTTTGAACTCTCTAATCGCAATGTCTCGTGATTTTTGGATGTCCAATTCGATGTAAGTCAGAGGATTGGTATTGAAGTCAATGCCTCGCAGTGAATCGTTGATTTGTTCGATGCTGTCCAAAATCACCGATTCCTTGTTCTCCAAAGCCGTTTTGAAATTGGCAATGTCAAAAATCAAACGCTCATTGAGCCAATCCTTGAAGCGTTTTTGGTATTGCGGCAAATCTTCATCCAATACCTTCTGATACAATTCTTCGTAATCCTTCAAATAACTCACATCAGGGCGAAAATTCACCGTGTCTGCTGTCCAATTTGGATATTTCTCCAAGATGTCCATTGGAGGATTGATAAATTGCTGCATTCGTCGGGTCAAAGCCACCTCTTTCTTAGAACGATTTCGTTCCAATTTCTCTTTTTCGCCTGTCACTGTGCGTTTTACCTTGCCTTCAATGCGATTGACCGTAGAAATTGTTGGAGCTTTTTCGCCAATAAAAGACTTCAATTTTTGGCGGTAGTTTTTGAAGCTCATGTCTTCGTATTCTCCAATCAAATCCTGCGCTTCCTTCAATCCTTCTTCGTAATTTGACAGCGTATTTTGCAGTTTTGCCTTTTCTTCAATCAATTTGTCTTTGACAAGTGATTGGTCTGCAATCGTCCTTTTGACCGCCTCCAATTGCTGCTCCAATTCCTTCAACTGGTCAGAACTTTTCAGCAATCGTTCCTTCTCTTTCTTTTGTTGTTCAACCTCTTTTACGATGGATTTCCAGTCAATTTCGGGATATTGTTCAAAACCACAAAAACGGTTCAACAAATCACGTCGTTTGCCGAAAGCAGCACCCACCTTTTTGTTCTCACGAATGGCTACTTTGATGCTTTTCATTTCTGCCTCCAAATCCTTCATCTTGCGTTGAATCCGCAAAATCGTCTCCCGATTGTCCCAACCCAAAATGTGGTTTTCTTTGTTGGTGCTTTCGAGTCGGTCGTCTTTTTGGTGTTGATAACCATTCCGAATCAAACCTTCAATGGTGACGGCTTTGCTTGCTCGCTTGAAGTCGCTTGTTTTTGCAGCACAAGCATAATCGTAGTTTTGATTCAAGAAGGCTTGTAGCCATCCACTAAAAATGTGGTTTTGTTTGACCTCTACCTTTGCCAAAATACTGTTTTTACCCACTTT
>JBGCDY010000342.1:0-2277 GCA_045105835.1 Chitinophagales bacterium | reverse complement strand
AAAAACTCCAAAGGCGAAAAACTCGACGCTTCATACGCTAAGACCAGAGCAAGGTGGGAGCCAATCGTAGAAGTTACGCAGATAAAAGGAACATCCGAGGCGCATCCCGCACTTTCACAAACAGATGAATTTGCAGACTTTGAACTGTGGGATATTTTATTGAAATCCAATGGTGGAAAAAAAGCTTCAAGGACAAAGCCACATCGCGCCGACTATGTGAGGTATGCCTTGCAAGAAGGGCTGCAATTGGAGGAAAGTTTGGGTACGAATCCCTACAAATTTGGTTTGATTGGTTCATCCGATACACATACCGCATTGTCCTCTGTAGATGAAGACAATTTTACGGGCAAAAACCTCATGGACGGTGGTGCTGCCGACAAATCCAAATCTTGGATTTACGACATCAAACACTTGGATTTTTCTTCCTCAGGATATGCCGCAGTTTGGGCAGAAAGCAATACCCGAAGAGATATTTACGATTCTTTTATCCGAAAAGAAGTGTATGGAACAACAGGACCACGCATTCAATTGCGCCTTTTTGCAGGGTATGACTTCAATGACGAAGATGTACAGTCGGCTGATTATGCAAGCATTGGCTACAAAAAAGGCATCCCGATGGGGGGCGACTTGACCCAAGCTCCTGCTGATAAAATGCCTACTTTGATGATTGTGGCAGCCAAAGACCCTGATGGAGCGAATTTGGATAGAATCCAAGTAGTGAAAGGTTGGGTCGAAAATGGTGTGACGAAAGAGAAGGTTTTTGAGGTAAAATGGGCGGGTGATAGACAGTTGGACGATAAAGGGAAACTGCCTGCAATTGGCAATACCGTGGACACAAAAAAAGCAACTTACTCCAATGATATTGGTGAAAATGAATTGGCTGTGGTTTGGAAAGACCCTGAATTTGAGGTAAGCCAAAAGGCGTTTTATTATGTCCGAGTGTTGGAGATTCCTACACCGAGATTCAGTACCTACGCTTCTGCAAAATTGGGGCAAGACCCTTGGGAGGGAGCCTACCCTATTATTCAAGAACGGGCTTATTCTTCTCCGATTTGGTATACGCCTACAAAATAAATACAATCTCAAATTCAAAGTACAAATTCAAAAACACACTGATTCAATATAGTGTGTTTTACATTCCTTCAAAACTATCGCAGTACCTCCTTCCCCCTTCAAAAGGAGAATAACTTCAATGAATGAAAAAAATACTGAAAGAACCTTTGCTTCATTTCCTATTTGCAGGATTTTTGGTCTTTTTGTTTTGCGAACAATATGCTCCGAGTCCTGCAAACGATGACACCATCATTGTGAACAAACAAGCCTTGATGACACTCATGCAATATCGGTCAAAGGCATTTGAAGGGGATTATTTTGAGGAGAAATTTGACAAGTTGGGTGAGGCAGAACGGCAGCAATTGATTGAAGATTATGTTCGAGAAGAGGCTTTGTTTCGGGAAGCGAAGCAGTTGAATTTAGGAGAAGAGGATTACATCATCAAAAGGCGCATGATTCAAAAGGTGGATTTTATTTACCAAAATAGAATTGCCAAAGAGGTAGCATTCCCTGAAGATTCTCTCCTTCAATTCTTCAACGCAAACAAGGTAAACTACCTTTTACCCGCCCATTATACTTTCAGTCATATTTTCTTCAAAGCTAAAAACAAAGGCTTTCAAACGGCTCTGGATAAAGCAAATGCCTTTGTCAAAGAGACGAATACTTCAAAGATTGACTTCAATGAATCCTTGAAATATGGTGAGCGTTTTTTGTATCATCGGCATTATGTCGAAAAAGAATTTGACTTTTTAGAGGGGCATTTTGGAGGAGAATTTGCAGAGGGAATCAAGGCTTTGGAAACAGATAAAACGGAATGGAGTGAACCTATCCAATCAAAACATGGCTACCATTTGGTTCTTTTAACCAACAAAGTAGCGGCTTCAAAGCCTAACTTCAAAGACATCAAAGCCCAACTTTCGGAAGACTACAAACGAACGTTTGAGCAGGACATAAAATCGGAATTGATGGATGCTATTATTGACCGATACAAAGTGGTGCTTGATTTATAAATCTGTATCGTGTAACAGAAATTTATTAATACCCTTCTATGACCAAATCCGTCAATTTTCCTCCCCCTAAATCCCTCCCGAAGAGTCGGGATAAACTCTCCAAAGGGGGAAAAACACTTTTATTCCCCCTTTGGAGGGGGCGAGGGGGAGGATGCGTTAGTTTTGGCATACTTTTAAGAAACCAGAAAATCTTACTTTACCTACACTTCTTTCT
>JBGCDY010000341.1:0-4274 GCA_045105835.1 Chitinophagales bacterium | reverse complement strand
GGGGCAGGTAACATTATTCAATTCCTTTCACTTTTTGCTGTTATTACTTCAGTAGTCTATTTTTTCTTAGCGTATTATTTAATTAATATCGGGGGGTTATCAGGAGCAATACTATCCTTGCCTTTAACTCATATATTATTGATGCCTATATGGTTACTCTTTGTCCAAAAATTTGCTAAAGTTAAACTAAAAGATTTTTTATTGGCTGTATGGAAAGGACAGTGGGTGGCTTTAGTGACTATTTTTCTTTTTGCCATCTTAATAAAAATATATCCTGCTTTATTAAGCAATTATATTTCGCTTATTGTATTTGGTATTATATGTGTTTTAGAATTAGGGTTCTTGTCTTGGCACTACACGATTGATTCTAAGGTAAAAGAACTCATATTTAATAAAGTTAATCAGTTTTTGAAAAATAGAATTCAAAAAATCCCCTAACAACAATTAATACTTTCGTATAAAAATTTATGATTGATGAAAAAAATTGACTGGAATCCTTCGGAAGATAAGCTGTTAAAAGCCAAAGAGATTGAAATACATTATCAACACCATAATAATTTAGTCAATCAGGATTTAACCGTAAATAAAATCTTATATACATCTAAAAGAAAATTCAGGAGTAAGGCTCTTGAATTTGCGCTCAAAAAAATCGGGTCTAAACCACATGGTAAAATTTTAGAAGTAGGGGCAGGAGATGGATGGTGTTCTGCCTATATGCTTAAAAACTACCCCAATATTGAAAGTCTTTATACAATGGAGATTAATGAGGCTGCTATTGATGAGCTTATCCCTAAAGTTTTCAATATTGTAGGTGTGGATACCAACAAATCAGTATTGGTTCACGGTAGTTATAACAGTATTCCAGTAGAGAATCATTTTGATTTTATTGTAGCTATGGGAGCAATTCATCATTCTGCAAACCTTTACCTTACGTTTAAGACACTGTATAAATCCTTGAAACCTGGGGGATGGTTGATTGCACAAGAGCCATTTATGCTTAATGATACTGCTAACGAGTATTATTATCGTAGAAATGCAAAGGTTGTTAACTTCAAAGGTTTATTAGAAATTAAAAATAGCGAACGCAGCGATATTATGTATAGAGAGTGTGAATATAGAACTGCAGCATACCATGTCGGGTTCGATTTTCATTCTAAAGAGTTGACTGATAAGAGTGTAAAGAGCATGATTAAGAAAATAAAGAAAAAGCCAGATCTGACTCGTCCACTAAATTTAGTTCTCTATGCACAAAAACCGCATAAAGAACCTTCTGAGGTCGTTACAACTAATTGGGAAGAACAACTATTACATCAGTAATTATAAAAATCAATTTTTGTATAAAATTATATTTAATATGATAACGCAAAAAACAGTTGCCGTAGAAAATATAAGTGAAACTAATGTTTTAGAGTTACTCAAGGAGTATGGTATTGTGGTTATTCCTAATTATTTAAACAATGAATCAATAGGAAGCCTCCTTGGTGAATTTGAAAATTTACTTACTACTTCCGATACAGGGTTTAAATCCCAAATTCCCTACTCTAATGGTAGAGGTGCTAAAGTATTTCGACGTAAAATGAAAGAAAACGACTATCCTGTGACAGCACAAGTCTTTGGAGACTCTTTCATGAACGAACTAAAAAATGCTTACTTGGGGAGTAATTCAACCCTAAATAGTGAAATTTTTGTTGTAAATGATGTTGTAGGAACTAAACATCACGCAAATGATTTGCACTTTGACATCAAACCAACCTTGAAGTTCTTTCTGTACCTTACAGATACAAATGTGGAGAATGGAGCATTTACTTGTGTACCTGGCTCTCATAAGGTTACAAAAAAAATCAGAGCGAAGTATGGAGAAAAAATATCTTATGAAAATAGAGAATTTAGTAGAGAGTTGCCTCCTTCTGAAGTCGCTAAAGCAATTCCTATTGAAGGAAATGCAGGAACATTGATTATATTTCATACAGATACTTTTCACAAAGCAGGTGTTGTTTCAAGAGGAGAACGCAAAGTTATGCGTGGGCATTGCAGGCTAAAAAAAGACAATTCGGTCTCTAAAAAAATCTTCAATAAAATAGCTCAAATATTTAAATCTAATGGATAACCCTAAGTCTATCTGCATAATTCCAGCCAGAGGAGGTTCTAAAAGAATTCCTCGAAAGAATGTATTGCCATTAAATGGAGTTCCTTTATTGGCATATACTATTCGAGCAGCTAGAGATGCAAAAGTATTTGATGAAATTTTGGTTTCTACTGAAGATGAAGAAATCAAGCAAGTTGCCCTTAATGAAGGGGTTGGTGTTGATGACCGACCTATGCACATGGCGGGAGATAAAGTCACGAAGGTTCAAGTCGTGAAGGAATATATTGGTCGTACCAATGCAATGGAAAAATACGATATTATTGCAGCCTTACTACCAACTTGTCCTTTCAGAACTGCCGAAGATGTTCGAGCTGCTTATGAGCTATTTATTGGTCAGAGCGTACATTCATTTTTGGTGGGAGTTGTAGCCTATGATTTTCCGATACAGCTGGCTCTGTCATTGGAGGAGAACGAACAGGTGGTGAGTATGTTGGATAGTGCATCCTACTTAACGACACGCAGTCAGGATATCGCCAAAAGGTATCATCCAAATGGAGCAATGTATATAGCTACGATTGATGCATTTTTGAAGAAGGGGACTTTTTTCAATGAAGCTATGTTGGCTTATGTCATGTCTGCTGAGAAATCTTTTGACATTGATTATCCCTATCAATTTGAGATTGCAGAAGCAATGGCCAAACGTTTAAAAATAAAATAACTACAAAATAATGAGTAATAAATACATTGATAAAGTTACAGGACCTGTAATTCCATTACCTACTCCCTTCAACGCCAACGAAGAGGTGGCTTATGAAGATTTAGCTAAATATGTGCGTTTTTTGATAGACAACGGAATCAAAAACCTCATGACTACGGTTGGTACAAGTAGATTCAATCTATTGAGCTTTGAAGAAGTGAAAAAAGTAAATGCCACTGTTGTAGAAGCTGCTGCAGGTGAAGCTATTACTATTGTCGCAAATCCCCTAGTAGGCGGAACAAAAATGGCAATTGATTTTGCGAAACATTCGGAGTCTATTGGAGCAGATTTCTTGCTGGCTTATTTCCCAGAGAGACATTATGGGGAAGACAATACCTATGACTTTTTTGAAGCAGTTGGAAACAGTACCGATATTGGTATTTTGCTACACGAAATGCCGATGCGAAATGGAATTGGTGGTGGATCTGTGCAGTATTCTATTCCTTTATTACATAGATTGTTGGAGATAGAAAATGTGGTAGGTTTGAAGGAGGAGAGCATGAATACTGGATATAGCCAAAAAATTCTTAAAGAAATTGCACACAAAGCAGTGATTATTGGAGCTGGTGGTGGAATGAGTCGATACTTACGAGATTACTGGTTGGGTGCCAAAGCTTTTTTGGGTGGCATAGGTAATTTTTATCCACAACTGGAGCTGGATTTTTATGCTGCTATGATGGCAAAAGATTATGAAACAGCCCACAAGATTGTTTATGAACAAGAGCAGCCTTATTTTGAAAAAGTCGTTCCAATGGGATGGCATCCATCATTGAAGGTGGCTCTGGCTGTTAAAGAATTGATGCCGCTCTATGAGAGAAGACCTATGAAACAGGCATCACAGGAGGATAAGAAATATATACATCAAATATTACAAAACAATAATTGGCTATAACCTATGCCTGAATTACAGAAAATAATCAATATTAACGGTAAGAAAATTGGAGGTAATAACCGACCTTATATCATTGCCGAAATGGCTTGTGCTCACGATGGTAGTTTTGAGAAAGTCAAACAATTAATTGATGCTTCAGTCGCTGCAAATGCCGATGCTGTACAATTGCAGTTCTTTGATACAGATAGTGTGGTGACACCCCACCACGATGTATATGGTATTTTGAAGAACATTCAATTCAATGCTGAGGAGTGGACAGAATTATTTGAGTACGGGAAGAGTCAAGGAATTGATGTCTTTGTATGTACTTATGATGTACCCAGTGTAGAATTGGCAATCAAACTGAAAGCGGATGGAATCAAATTAAATTCTTCTGATTTGAACAATCCTGATGTTTTGGTTGAAGTCGCCAAAACAGGTATTCCGTTCACATTGGGAGCAGGAGCTTCTACTCTAGAGGAGATAAGCAATGGTTTGCGTCTGGCTGTTGAAAATGGAGCAAAAGGTGTGATTCTAATGCATGGGGTTCAGAATTTTCC
>JBGCDY010000340.1:0-1671 GCA_045105835.1 Chitinophagales bacterium | reverse complement strand
CATATTTGGCGGTATAGGACATGATCGCCACATTCTGGAAACCGTTTGCGTCCAATCCTTCACGAATCGCTCCTACCCTACCATCCATCATATCAGAAGGGCCGATAATGTCTGCACCTGCGGCAGCTTGTGCAACCGACATTTTGACCAATATCGGAACGGTCACGTCATTGATGATTTCTCCATTGTCAACATACCCATCGTGTCCATCCGAACTATATGGATCCATCGCTACATCGGTCATAATGTGAGCTTCGGGAAAATGTTTTTTGATGGAACTAATTGCGGCACAATAGAAGTTACCTGTTTGGTAACTATAGGTAGCGGTCTTATCTTTGAGGGATTCTTCGACAGCAGGAAACAATACGAAGGTCTTGATTCCCAATTGAAGGCAGCTTTCTACTTCTTTCAGCAAGTTATCCAATGAAAACCTATAAATTCCAGGCATTGAAGCGATTTCATTTTTTTTGTGGCTTCCATCCACCAAAAACAAAGGGTAAATCAAATGGTCTGTGCTGAGATGTGTTTCTCGGATATGGCTACGAACTACGCTGTTTTTTCGATTTCGTCTGGGTCGTCTAATCATTTTTTTAAATTATGTTTGATATATGAAGTACAAAGCATGGCTGTCTGCACTCCTAAAAAAATGCAAAAAAATGTTGCTTTGGTTATTCGGTCTGGCATTCTTCCTGATTGCAGTGATTTTTATCTGCAATGAATGGGTAGAACGCAGCACCAAAAATAAGGTTTTTGACAAAGTATCAGACATTCCCGCCAATAAAGTTGGTTTATTGTTGGGGACGATAGAGATCCTTCCGAATGGTCGGCGCAATCTTTATTTTGATTTCAGAATACAGGCTACTGTTGATTTGTACAAGGCGGGAAAAATCAAATACATCGTGGCAAGTGGCGACAACCACACCAAAAGTTATGATGAGCCTACTGCAATGAAGGAAGCTTTGATGCGGAAAGGGATTCCTGAATCGGCTATCTATCTCGACTATGCTGGTTTTCGTACCTTGGATTCAGTGGTTCGTTGTAGTGAAATTTTTGGTCAAAAAGGGTTCACCATCATTTCCCAACTTTTTCACAATCAAAGGGCTATTTTTCTAGCAAATTCAAAGGACTTGAAAGCGGTGGGCTTCAATGCGAGAAATGTATCGAGGCGTTATGGATTGAAGGTTATCCTGCGAGAATACTTGGCGAGGGTCAAGGCGGTTTTAGATATTTATATCCTGCGAAAAAAGCCCAAGTTTTTGGGCCCTCCTGTGGAGATTGGCTCCAAATAAAACTTTGACAACGGCTTTACGCTTTGTCAACAGTTGAAGTAAAACAAGTAAGTGGTCAGCAGAATTCAGGAAATTAATGCCTGTTTCCCAAAAATTTACAATAAATACATTGCCTGATTACTTTTGTAGGAGCACTTAATACCGTGGAACAAAAGTTTCTTAATTATGACCTCATTACTAACATAACATCCCCCAACCCCCTTCAAAGGGGGACTCCACTAATAATCAAGCAATTCCCCCTTTGAAGGGGGACTAAGGGGGATGTAAATGCAGAATTTAGGGCATAGACAGGTGTTAAATAATTTATGTTCCACAGTACTAAGTAATGTGGAACAAAAGTTTCTTAATTATGACCTCATTACTAACATAACATCCCCCAACC
>JBGCDY010000339.1:0-15033 GCA_045105835.1 Chitinophagales bacterium | reverse complement strand
CCTTCCTATATTAGCAGAGGAGGTATAACCCAAAGATTCGCCCAATGCGCCACCCAACAAAGCAGGAACTATACTGGCAATACCCAATAAAAAAGCAGTAACCAACAATCCTGTCGGTTCACGTTCGTATTCATCCTTGGTATAGATAAACCAAATAATGGCAATGGCAGGAGCAAGTGCAAGTGCTAACAATGCTAAAGTCATAAGCAGTTCGTGCAATTGAAAATTAGTGATAGAAAAGGGTGTGAGGTGGTAAATCATATTTGTAGCGATGACTCATTCAGTGCAACGCCGAAACATATTGTATGAGTTCCACAAAGAAGAACAAATATAAAATAAAAAAAGCACCTTTGGTTGTTTTGGGCAACAACCAAAGGTGCTTTTCACTAAAATATATAAATTTAGGGATTGGGATTTAATCTTGTTTCTAAGGTCTACAAATCTTCTGCTGCTACAATAAGTGTATCATTGATGATTTGCATTGAATCATTGTCAATGGTAGAAAGTTTTTTGGTGTAAATCAATTCACCATTTTCATTTCTAACAGACACCGTGTACATACGCTCTGGAGCAAGTTTGAAGTAAAAATTACCGTCACCGAAAGTTGAGAACTCAAAAGTTTGGTCAGATTGACCATCTTTCAATTCAACAACTGCTCCTTCTACTGGATATTCATTGAGGTCATCAACAACTACTCCAATAAGCACAAGGTTATATTCACTGGGGTTGTTAGCGATAGTACTTGTTAAAGTAATCAAAACCAACAACGCTGTAACTAAGGTGGATTTAAGGATTGGGAAAAATTTCATGGCACTAAAATTTTAAAAGCTACTGAAAAAAAAATGTTAATAGAACGAATGGGCTTTTAAAATGCTATGGGCTAAGTAAGCAAATATTGGCTGCTTTTTGAAGTGGATTTTAATTAAAGGCTTCTGTCATTATATTGTCAAAAAGTGTGCCAACGTAGTTAAAACGGAAAGGTTACGTTTTTAGTTCACTTTTTTTCAAAAAAGGCTTTTTTTATTTTCAAAGTGTCTAAATAAATAGACAGTCTGTTTTAAAATACGCTACAATTAGTTTGAAATGGTTGGTTTTAGATAAGCATTTGGCAGTTTCATCCTAAAATGAAACATACCTTCTTTCGTTCTGTAATAATGATAGGTCTGGAATAGCTTTTAGATGAGGACGCTTAGTAATTATGAGGATAGAATGTCGCTTAGTTAATATTGGTTGTATGTGTGCTATTAGTCAAAAAATATACCAACATCAATAAAGGTCACTTAGTCGCCTGAAAACAAAGTGCATAAATTCCCGAAAGGGAATAAAAGAGGAGTGAATCGAAACTTCAATAATTTTGTGTGTCTATTCTTCTACCACCATGTCTATTCCAGGAGTCGTTATGACTAAATTTTTACCTGATTTGACAATATTTAGTAATTCTGTATTCACAGGATCTCTAAAAGTCCTAACTACTCCCATATAATCCGTAAAATCAATCTTCCACTGAGCACTGTATCCGATACCAAATCTTTGATAATCATTCCAATCCAGTTCCACAGACGAATTCTTTTGAGCCGTAGTTGTCGTTTGTTTCTTTACTTCATAAGCAATATGGAAATTGACTTTTCCGCTCGTTGCAGCAGGATTATACACCGTTTCGACTGTAAAACAAACACCTTTGCTTGTGTTGTGTTTGTAATAAGACCAATCCTGCCCTTGTTTACCATCCGACCATTCCACAACTAATTTTTCGCTTCCAGCCAATATGGTTTCCTTACCCGTTAGAGGGAGATAATAATTCTCAGTAATGTACTTATTAGTAGAATGCTGTACAAAAGTTCTGGTCTGACGTTTTTCCGTCTTATTATTAGTCGCTGTTTGTTCATAAGACAAACGTATGCTGCCAGGACTACTCGGCAATAATTTAAAAGGAAGGGTATAACGTACTTTTCTCAGCTGCAAATTGGACTCTGATTTTTGAGGTACTCCCAAATCAAGATTCAAATAGAGCATACTTGTTCTTTTTCGATATGCCGCAAGGTATTCCAAGGGAACCTGAAACCGAATCATATCCGTTTTCTTTTCAATAGGCATAATGGTCACGACACTATTTCGGTAAGAAGTAAATCCAGTTCCAGAGGAAACAGGAACAGAAACAGTCAATACAATAGAAGCATGAAAATCTTCCTCTTGAACATCTATGAAGTGTCCTTTCAAATTCACATCTACCGTATTCCCAACCAGCAATAATTTTGAAGGGGTGATATCTTCAATAAAAGGAAATCTTTTTCTGTGTCTTATATAAAAAGGAAGCTCCAATATCTGCCTATTCAAATCATCCAAATGAATCTGACTCGTAAATTGGTTTACAATGTCGTTCAAAGAGACCAGAATAGACAAAACCTCAACAGGAGTTTCGCCAATTTCTTCCTCCAAATAAGGCAGCAAATTTACTTTTGCATTCCCCAAAGCAATTGTAAGAGGCTTTATCAATTCTATTTGTTGATTTCTCAATTGCTCCTTTGCCACTTTTGAAGTCAATTGGTCAATAAAAGCCTCTACCGCAACATTTGAAGGGATTTGTGCAGCGATATTTGTAGAAATGAACCAAAAAGACAGACTAAAGTACAGTAAAAGACTCCTCATTAATAAAATTTTGTAAATTCACGTAAATATAGAATTTGATTTTCATTTTTCAAACACTTCTATATCAAAAGATTAAAATATTTATTTTAGTTATTCACTAAAATAATTTATCTTTATTGTAGAATTTTTAGTTTTATTCTTCAATAAACAATACCATAATGCTTAGTTCCAGCACACTTCAATTTTTGAGAGACCTCAAATCCAACAACAATAGAGAATGGTTTCATGACCACAAAAAAACCTATAATACAGCAAAAGAAGATTTTGCCAATTTCCTTCAATCGTTAATCAATGAAATCCAAAAATTTGACAGCGAACTTGGCGACCTCAGCCCCAAACAGTGTGTTTTTCGTATCAACAGAGACATTCGGTTCTCCAAAGACAAATCTCCCTACAAAACCAATTTTGGAGCCTCCATCGCACCAGGTGGTAAAAAAGCAATGACCGCAGGCTATTACCTCCACATCGAACCAGACAATCATTTTGCAGGAGGTGGTATGTGGCACCCATCTTCTCCGCATCTCAAAAAAATAAGACAAGAAATAGACTATCACACCGAAGATTTTTCAAAAATTGTTACTGAACCAAAATTTGTCAGATTCTTTGGAGGACTACAAGGCGCACAACTAAAAACTGCCCCAAAAGGTTATCCCAAAGACCATCCTGCAATAAAGTACCTACGCTTTAAAGATTTTGTAGCCGTCCGAAAAATAGACAATCAGCAAGTCACCGCTCCTGACCTCGTAAAAGTCATTGCAGAAACCATGTTGACGATGAAACCCTTAAACGATTATTTGAAACAAGCTATTTCATGAAAAAAAATACCTCTTTTAAAAGAAAACTCTGCCTTGATTTGGGAAATACCCGAATCAAGGCAGCCATATTTGAAGGAAAGGAACTAATTTTCCTTCAAATCTACGAAACTTTAAGTGCTAAAGAATTAAAAGATTTGGTACAAAAGCATCAAATCCAGCACAGCATTATTTCCTCCGTCCGAAATCACCCACCTCACTTCAAAGAATTATTGCAGTCCTGCGACACTTTCATAGAATTGAGTCACCTCACTTCCATTCCTATCCAAAACAACTATGGTACGCCCAAAACCCTCGGAAAAGACCGCCTCGCAGCTGCAATAGGAGCAGTTGCCTTATACCCCAACTCCAACCTCTTGGTTATTGACGCAGGTACTTGTATCACCTTTGATTTCATTGACCAAGAGCAGACGTATCACGGGGGGAGCATTTCGATGGGGATAGACATGCGCTTCAAAGCCTTGAATACTTTTACCGACCAATTACCCCTCATCGAAAGACAAACAATAGGCAACCTAATAGGTCGGAATACTCGTCAATCCATTTTGAATGGCGTGATTGGCGGTACTATTGCAGAATTAGATGGGTTTATTGAGCAATATCGCAGCCAATATGCACCACTCACCGTACTAATTACAGGCGGTGATGCTGGTTTCTTTGATACTAAGCTGAAAAGTGAGATATTTGCATGCCCCAACTTGGTGCTGCTTGGACTGAATAAAATCCTTGATTATAATGTTGCAAAAGATTTGGAATAATTCGTTATTTGCCTTCCTCTTTTTATTGGTTGGCACTTCAATTACCTACGCTCAAATAAATGTCGAGAATTCAAACTCCCCCTATTCCAGTATTGGAATTGGTCATGTTCCAAATTCCAGTTTCGCCATGAGTCGTGCATTAGGAGGTTTATCGACCTCATTGGTTTCCCCTGTTAACATCAACTACAACAATCCTGCGTCTTATGCATCCATAAGGTTCACTACTTTTGAGACGGCATTGGATGCCCAAAATATATGGCTCAAACAAAACGAAGCTACACAATCTTCGGGTGATGCTGGTTTGGGATATGCAGCTTTGGCATTTCCACTCGGCAACAAAGGCGGCTTGAGTATGGGGATTTTGCCATTCAGCAAGATGAACTATGACGTAACAGAAACGGTTGACAACGAACTTCTTGGAAGCACACAAGACTACCGCTTCATAGGCGATGGACAAACCCACCAATTTTACATTGGTTCGGCTGTTAAAATAAGATTTAACAAAAAAACACAACTTTCCCTTGGAGCAAATGGGGCATTCCTTTTTGGTGCATTGACCAAACAAGTTAGGGTCAATTTTCCCGAACTAACGAATGCCATCACTACCCGTCGTTTGGAAACCTTGAACTTTCGTGGATTCACTTGGAACACGGGACTCTTGCTGACTCAGGTCATAAAAGAAAATTCCAGTTTCGTTACTATTGGAGTGACTGCCCGTCCAAAGATGGCAACACATGCAGAGCGCGACATTATTTGGGATAGAATCACAGAAAGCAATAGTCAGGTATTTATTGCAGACACGCTCAATCAAACAGGAGTCGTAGATGGTGATATTGAAGTACCTGCCTTGTTGAGCTTTGGAGTTTCCTATTCCAACAAAAACAACTTCTTAATAGGCGCAGATGTAAGTTTTGAAAATTGGGGAGATTTCAGAGATTTTGGTGAAGCCAATACCCAAATGGTCAATTCTACCAAGATCAACTTTGGAATTGGTTTTGTTCCTTCTCCCAAAAACTTAGGTCGTTCTTTTGGTGATTATTTTAGTAGGGTACACTACCGTTTTGGAGGAAGGTACAATACTGGTAATATCGTTCTGGATGGCAATAAGATTTCGGAGTTTGCAGCTACTATAGGAATGGGTTTACCCCTCCGAAGAAGTTCACTGGGCAGTAGTGGAACATTAAACCTTTCATTTGAAATCGGTCAAAGAGGTAGTATAGATAACAACTTAATTAGAGAAAACTTTTTGAATACTACTATAGGCATATCATTGAATGATGTCTGGTTCATAAAACGCAAATTTAATTAAATATTATTTGCAGAAAAATATCTAAATAATACACTTCAACGTTTAACAATTCAACTTTTTTAGTGTTATCTTTACACTATTATGACTATGTTTGTCAAACACAACTCACATACACATAAGTACTAACCTATTTCCCCCTGAATGTTAGTTTTTCAAACGACATTACTTTATTCATAAAATAAACTGAGATAACCTATGCAAAAAATCATGCAAATTAACTGGATAATACTACTGGCACTCTTGTTGTTAGGGCTAAATACGGACGACTGTTTTGCTCAGAAAAAGAAAGGCAAAAAGAAGAAGAAAGGGAAAGTAGAACAAGTTGAAACAAAAGTTGCTCCAGAAGAAAACGTAGACACCTCTGAATCTGATGCATTACTAGCCGAAGACGCTACTTTATGGGGAGCTGATAGTGCCGAAACTGTAAAAAATTACTCTTTATACCGTGAGTTTTTCAAACAAAAAGCTTACGATGATGCACTTCCTTATTGGAAATATGTCCTCGAAAATGCGCCTGCTGCAAGGAAAACTCCTTATTTGGACGGGGAAGATATGTACACTTCAATGCTGGAGGCACAATATACAACCGTTTGTAAAGACGGAACAGAACTCGAAGGTTGGAAGAAGACCTCTAACTGTAAGGAAAATGGTGGTTTTCAAGAATACAAAGTAGCAGATCAAGCAAAAGCAGATGCCTACTTAGATACGATTGACCAATTGTATTCAAAGCGAATCGAACACTTTGGGGAAGAGGGGTACATATATGCTTTGCGTTCTCGTTTGATCAAAAACTACAAACCACAAGAAGTAGATACCATCTACAAATTGCGTGAAAAATCCATTGCAATTGATGCAGAGAGTTCTATGTACGATATTGTTTATTACCAATACAAAGATGTAGTTGGTAAATTCAAGAAGAAGGAAATCGATGCAGATAGGTTTACTGAATTGTACGATGAACTGTATAGTATCATGGAACACAATGGAGAAAACCATGAAAAGGAAAAAATAGCTGCTCAATACATCAAATACGGTGAAAAAATGGAATCATGGAGAGAGCGATATGAGGAAGCGATGGATACCAAAAGAGCCAATGCTGCAACAGATTGCCCAACCGTGAAAGAAGTATGGGGTGCTAAGTACAGAGAGAATCCAAATGACATGAAAATGGTCAAAACTGTCTATTCTAAATTGAAGAGAGGTAGATGTACCAGCGACCCATTGTTCATGGAATTGATGCTCAAAATGTATGAATTGGATCCAAAAGGTTCTCTTGCAAGATACATTGCAGTTCAGTACCAAAAGAAGAAAGACTACGAAACAGCTATGAGCTGGTACAAAAAATCATTGAACACAGAGACGGACATCACCAAAAATGCAGGTACTTACCTGAAATTGGCTAAGATGGAACAAATCAAAGGAAACTACTCACAAGCTCGTACTTATGCTCGAGATGCTGCAAAAATGCGCGCAGGTTGGGGTGCTCCATATATCTTGATTGGCAACTTGTATGCAAGTAGTGGCAAGAAAGTAAGTGATGGATTGGGTGGACGTTCAGTTTACTGGGCAGCAGTAGATATGTACGCAAAAGCCAAAGAAATTGACCCTGCTGTTGCTTCTGATGCACAAAAGAAAATCAACAAGTACGCAGGTGCATTTCCAAGTAAAGAGGATGTATTCTTGAAGTTGAACAAATCTCCTGGTGCTTCTTTTGTAGTAGGTGGTTGGATTCAACAACGTACAAGAATTAGATAAATCAAATAAAATAGCGAAGTCTTAGACACCATAAGGCTTTACATTTGCCAAAGCACAGATATTGAATTCAGTATCTGTGCTTTTTTTATTTGGGCTTTAAAGCAGAAATCTCTTACAAACCAATTTGAGGAAACACAATCTTCTTCACATAGCCCCAAATCCTTTTCCTCGCAGCAAAAACCTTTTCTTTTCGTTTGATCAATTCAGGTCGAATCATTGCTGCAATTTGTTCTCTACTTTCATTGCCCTCTTTTGAATACTCCTCACGATTGGCAGTATTGTCGTACAACAATACACAAATAGCTTCAATCAGCACTTCAATTTTTCCTTTTAAATAGTTGTTCTCATCTATTGCCTTCAGAATCATGGGCAAATAATCTATCTCTGCCAATATCAATTCCTCATCTTGCGATAAAAAGAACAGTTTTGGATTTTTACCCCAAATATCCAACAGCTCTTTGTCTATCGAAACAGTAGAGTACGAGACTCCACTACAATTTTTAGATCCGCATTTTGAACAAGACATTTTCCAAACCTTTGAAGAATTAGAGCCTTCAAAAGCAGCCTCAATTTTTGTGACGGGATAAACATCTCTATGATTACAGTCCTTACAGGTTCTTTTGATCGAATATTTCATGGAGCATTTTCGTTTGTAAAAGCTAAAATCTTGCAGCAATTTAAGCATTTCCTTCAAATCGTAAACACTTGTTTACTCCCTTTCATTTTACCCAAATACTTGTTCAATCTTCAAAACACAGCATTTTGAGCTTGATTTATTACTTATCCATCCATAGATTCGTTTTCTTTGTATCTCGACAACTAAAATTTAGAAATTTTCGTTTGGAACTTGTGTGTAAGACAATCATATTCACCAAAACAATACCTTTAATACAATGAAAGACATCTTTCTGTTAAAGATAATTATGGTTTCGGCTACCCTTTTTTTGGTTTTCTTCAACAGTTGTCAAAACAGCATAGAAGAAATCAACGATATCACCGAACAGTTGGAACCTGATGTAGAGACGGTTTGTGATGTGGCGATTCTATACAGCGAAGAAGGCAAAATGCGAGTGAAGCTTGAAGGCCCGCTACTACTACGCCATAAAACCAAAGAACCTTTTACGGAGTTTCCTGGAGGCCTAACGGTTACTTTTTTTGAACAATCCCAAAACCCCACGAGTAAGTTGACCGCAAAGTATGCGATTCGACGAGAAAAGAGCAAAGAAACGGTGGTGAGAGACAGTGTGATTTGGTTCAACATCCATAAAAAAGAACAACTCGAAACAGAAGAATTGATATGGAACGAAAAAACCAATAAAATTTATTCTGATAAGTTTGTGAAGATAACCACCGAAACAGAAAGTATTTATGGAGAAGGTTTTGAAGCCGACCAAAATTTTACCAACTATAAAATCAAGAAAATCCACGGTCAGGTAAGAGTCAAGAAAAACAAAAGATTGGATTAAAAATGAGTATTCCCAAACCCCGAAAAATCATTGCAGTCAATGCCCGCTTCCTCCTCAAAGACTTGGAAGGTATCGGCAGATTTACGGCTGAAATATTGAAGCGCATCACTACACAACATCCAGAGTACCAATTTATTTTTTTCTTTGACCGCCCTTACGAAAAGAAATACCTGTTTTCGGACAACATCATTCCTGTAGTCCTTTCTCCCCCTGCAAGGCATCCCTTTTTGTGGTACATTTGGTTTGAGTGGGCGATTCCAAGAGCTTTGAAGCAATACAAAGCAGATGTATTTTTGAGTACTGATGGTCATGGCTCTTTGCGTACAAACGTGCCAACTGTGTTGGTGATGCACGACCTTGCCTTTGAGCATTTTCCCGAACAGATTCCATTCTTACCCCGCCGTTTTTTGCAGTATTTCGCTCCCAAATATGCCGAAAAAGCACAACACATTGCTACTGTCTCGAATTATAGCAAACAGGATTTGGTGAAACGTTATGGCATTTCTCCTTCAAAAATAACGGTGACTTACAATGCTGCAAGCAATATTTTTCAGCCGATTGGAGATCCCAAAAAGAAAGCTGAAATTCAAGCTCAATATGCTCAAGGACAAGAATATTTCTTGTTTGTTGGTGCGATTCACCCTCGCAAAAATTTGTCTAGGTTACTGGCAGCTTTTGATTCCTTTAAGAAAAGAACAGGAGCGAGCACCAAATTTCTCATTGCAGGGAGAAAAGCATGGAACAGCGATGATGCATTGAAGACCTATGAAAATATGGCATTCCAAGAGGAAGTTGTTTTTTTGGGTAGGTTGAATTTGTCGGTATTGATTGAAGTGATTGGTTCGGCTTTGGCATTGACTTTTCCTTCTGTTTTTGAAGGCTTTGGTTTGCCCGTTTTAGAGGCGATGCACTGTGATGTGCCTGTGATTACCTCCAATGTCTCATCTATGCCTGAGGTGGCAGGAGAGGCGGCTTTATTGGTCAATCCTTTTGAGGTGGAAAGTATGGCAGCAGCATTGTGCAAAATGCATGAACAACCTGAAATTAAGCAACAGTTAATAGAAAAAGGACGATTGCAACGATTGAAGTTCAGTTGGCAAAATAGCGCAGATGAATTGTGGAGGCAAATTTTGAAGGTTTTATCCGTCAATGATGGGGAAGGTTGAGTGTTTTGCTATGGGTGAATGAAATTATTTGATTTTTTTCAAAAAAAAATAGAGTTTTTAAATGGCTTAGTATAGCATTTGCAAATGCCTTGAATAGAGAATGAGATTGCAATAAAAGGAGCGTTATTGTTATGCTTATTCATTGATAATGAACTTATTTGTTTCCAGTTTCTTTATTTAAGTTCTCCACTTCAATACTCCAAAGTAATTGTCAAAAGTATTATTTGGTATTGAAGTAGGAGAGGGAATGGCGAATTTTTTTTTTTTTTTAGAAAAATATTCAAACGGAACTTTCTTGTTTAAAAAATAGTTTCTATATTTGCATCGCTTTAGTAGAAAGCACGCCTTCTTAGCTCAGCTGGTTAGAGCGTCGGACTGTTAATCCGCAGGTCCTAGGTTCGAGTCCTAGAGAGGGCGCAGGATTTCAAGAAAGCTGGTAGTTAATTTACTATCAGCTTTTTTTTATTTAAAAAAATGAGAAATATGAGCAATATTTTAGTCGTAGGTTCGATGGCGTTTGACGATATTGAAACGCCCTTTGGCAAAAGCAACAAAATTATTGGAGGAGCAGCAACTTATATTGCTTACACAGCTTCTTATTTTACCCAAAACATTCAGTTGGTATCAGTAGTAGGAGGAGATTTCCCTGTTGAGGTAATCCAAGATTTGGAAAGTAGAGGGGTAAATGCTGAGGGCTTGCAGATTAAGGCGGACGAAAAAAGCTTTTTCTGGTCGGGTAAGTATCATTTGGATATGAATACCCGTGATACATTGATAACAGAACTCAATGTATTGGGAACTTTCGACCCTGTATTGCCTGAAAGCTATAAGAATGCGGATTTTGTGATGTTGGGGAATCTTTCTCCCGATGTGCAGCGCAAAGTAGTCGAACAAATGAATGAACGTCCAAAATTGGTGGCAATGGATACCATGAATTTTTGGATGGATATCGCTCGTGAAGAACTGGACAAAACATTGAAAATGGTTGATGTTTTGATTATCAATGATGAAGAAACCCGTCAATTGACAGGGGAACACTCATTGGTGAAAGGAGCAAAGAAGATTTTTGAAATGGGCCCTAAATACCTCATTATCAAAAAAGGCGAACATGGAGCTTTGTTGTTTCATGGCGATCAAATATTTTTCACTCCAGCCTTGCCATTGGAAGAAGTTTTTGACCCAACTGGTGCAGGTGATACTTTTGCAGGAGGCTTTATGGGCTATATGGCAAAAGCAGGAGAGGTGAGCTTTGAGAACATGAAACGAGGAGTGGTGTATGGTTCTGCAATGGCTTCTTTTTGTGTCGAAAAATTTGGTACACAAAGAATGGTAGAACTTTCACAAGCAGACATTGACGAAAGACTACAAAGATTTATTGATTTGTCGCATGTGACATTTGAAGTATAGTAAAAAAAACGCTCATTCAAAGAGTAATGAGATGTGGTTTCCTTTCTAAATAGAAACAACCAATTTGTAATAAGTGGCGTTTTATACATAGAGTAAAACACTCTGTTCAATCATAAAACGCCATTTACTATGAAAAAATCTTTCCTCGCAATTGTTTTGTATGTATTCGCTTGTGCTCATACTCCCAATATACAAGCCCAATCCATACATTTTTCTCAGTTCAACAACCAACCTTTATTACTTAATCCATCCTTGACAGGAAGTGAGGCAGGTGAATACCGAGCCGCATTGACCTATCGAAATCAATGGCAATCTATTCCTGCAGATTATTCTACCCTAATTGCTTCTTTTGATAGATCACTTGGTACTTGTGCCAATGAAGACAGCTATCTCGGCATAGGAGGAATGGTTTATCATGAGAGTTTTGGAGATGGAGCTTTGAAGGAAAGCAGTGCTGCTATATCCTTTGCCTATCACCGACAAATGGATGAAGTATTGAAGGTGAGTTTTGGAGGGCAGGTAGGTTATACCAACAAAAAAATAGATTTTTCAAATATTACCTTTCCTGGTCAAATTCAGGATTTTCAAATCAATCCTAATTTGCCAAGCAGTGATTTTTTGGTTTTGGAGGATAATTTTAATTACTTCAATGCAAAATTGGGCGTATCGACTATCATTAGTTTAGGAGAATTGAGTCAATTAGAGATTGGAGGCTCTTACAATCATATTTTTGAGCCCGACCAAACTTTCCTGTCTCCAGCTGGTGAAGCCAACGAGTTAAAGGGTTTGTGGGTAGCCCATGTAGGAGGAGAATTTGGGGTAAGTGAGCGAATCAGTCTCAATCCGAGTTTTTTGCACATGGCAAAAGGAAGCAGCAGGTTGAATATTGGAGGAGCTTCAATGGCTTATTATTTCAATGGGAGCCAAGAGGAAAGCAATTCTATCTCCGTAGGTTCTTGGTATCGCTTTGACGATGCGGTGATATTTACTTTGGGAGCAAATATTGGAAGGATCACTACAAATGTAAGTTATGATTTGACTGTTTCGGATTTAGAGGAAGCTACCAATGGGCGGGGAGCATTTGAAGTCTCTGTAATTTATCGAGGATTGACAAAAGCTTGCAATTGATAAAACCTATATTGGATTTGGCATTGATGCCGTCACAAGATTCTATTGAAGCATAAAAAAGAAAAGCCACTGAATTTCTTGGAAACTCAGTGGCTTTTCTTTGGGGGTTAGAAACTGTAATTATCTTTTTTCCCACATATTGACCTTACCAGAAGTCAATTTAAGTTGCTCGCTTCTTTTGTCGAATACGACTGCTGCCGAACGAGAAGAATCCAAGAAAGAAAGTATGTTAGGAAGCATATCAATGTGGTAAGCCATCTTGATGCTTTCTCCTTTGCCAATACTTTCTGGGCTCATTTCTTTGTAAACAGCTTCAACGAGTTCATCTGCTCCAAAAAACAAGATTTCTCCAAGTCTTTCTCCATTTGAGAACAATTCAATTACGGAAAGTGCTCTTTTGCCCATGATAGGCAAGTTGGAATTGAAAGACAATTCGTAAGTATTGATGACAAATACCTCTTGACCAGCATCTGCCATAGATTCTGCAAATGCTCTCTGAGCCATTGCAGGATTGTATCTTGTTGTAGAGCTACGGTCTAGGTTTCGCTGCAATCGAGCTTTCATGTCCGCCTTGTTTTTTACACTTGCAGGTTTATCTGGTGTAGGTCTTGTTTGAGCTTCACTTACAGAAACATTCATCAAAAGGATGGTGAATACTAAAAGAAATCTAATCAACATGTTGAATTTTTTTAATAAAATGATTTGAAAACTATAACGAAGTGATGGTTGATACAAAAGTACAGCTTTTTTTTGGCAAAATTGAAGCTGATCGATTCATAGGGGCTAGGTGAAATGGTCTCCTTTATGACAAGGTAAGTATTTAGTAATCAGTTGTTAAGGGTTGTTGGGTTGCTAATTAATTGAATGCAAAGGTTTTTGTATTGTGTCCAAAATTTTGTGTCGCTACATTTAATTAATTTGAATCCAAGATTTTTTAAGGAATACTTCAAAAGCAGGTTTACTAAGATCATTTCAAAAAAACTACTTCTTATTCAGGTAGTTGGAAATTTCAAATTTAATCAACTCTAAATCAATGAGTTTTTGAGTTTGTACCTTGAATTTGAATTTTTGCTAAGTAATGCCTCTAAATAAAGTATTGCGGAGCAATAATTCTAAGGACAAAGCCAAAGCTGCTAAAAGTGCAAAGAAGTAAAACTGCTCACTATAGCGGTTGATAGTGGAAACTTCAATTTCGGTTTTCTCCAATCGGTCAATTTCGCCGTAAATTTGCTCCAAACTCGTATTGTTCGTTGCCCGAAAATACTTTCCTCCTGTCATATCTGCAATTTTTTGAAGTAGTTCTTCATCAATCTGAACATCAATGTATTGCAGCTGAGTTGTGCCGAAAACGCCACGCACAGGGTAAGGAGCTTTGCCTTTCGTGCCGACCCCAATGGTATACACCTTTGCATCAAATTGTTTAGCCGTTTCGGCAGCAGTAAGGGGATCAATGAAGCCCGAGTTGTTTACTCCATCGGTTAGCAAGATGATGACCTTGCTCTTTGCTTGACTGTCCTGCAATCGAGTAACAGCCGTTGCCAAGCCCATTCCAATCGCTGTACCATCTTCAATAATACCGCTTTTGATTTCTGCCAACATACTGGTGAGTACATTTTGGTCGGTTGTAATCGGAGTTTGTGAGAAACTTTCTCCTGCAAATACCACCAGACCAATACGATCGTGTGGGCGGCTTTTGATAAATCGCCCTGCGACTTCTTTGGAAGCTTCCAAACGATCAGGTGTAAAATCACGCGCCAACATACTCCCCGAAATGTCCATTACCAACACAATATCAATACCATCGGTAGTAATTTTTTCTTCGGTAAATAGGTTTTGAGGGCGTGCCAATGCGGTGACCAAGGCTGCAAAAGCAGTCAGCTTGAACAAAAATAGAATGGGACGAATTTTTGCCTTCCAAGAACTGGTTGTCGGAAAAGCGTCCAAGGTAGAAATCCGCATTTCGGGAAACTGCTCATCTCGCTTTAGCCATCGCCATAAAACAAAAACAGGTATTAGCAATAGCAACAACAAAAACCAAGGATTCGCAAATGTTAAGTTGCTCAGGTTCATTTTTTCAATTTGATTGCAAATTTAAAATAAAAGGATTGAAGAATGAAACTAGTATAGTGATTGGTAAATTAGTAAAGGAGGATTGGTTTTATAAAATTTTGTTTATCAGTATTTTATGTGAAAAATAAGTTGCTGCTTATTCACTTTTTAGTGTAAAAAGGGGATGAAATCTACAAGTTTATTTTGAAGTCTCCTGCAATTGTAAGGAAAAGTGAGTATTGTATTCACTAATTGCGTTTGCGTTTGCGTTTGCGTTTGCGTTTGCGTTTGAGTTTGAGTTTGAGTTTGCGTTTGAGTTTGAGTTTGAGTTTGAGTTTGCGTTTGCGTTTGCGTTTGCGTTTGCGTTTGCGTTTGAGTTTGCGTTTGAGTTTGAGTTTCCCTTATCCGTCTCCTTCATTTCCAAGTGATTCTGTATTGTCACCCGAATTGGATTTTCGCAGCCCCATTTGTATGCGCCAGTCCTTCAAAAAATCATCTAAAACTGCCTCTGTTTTGGATGAATCAAAGGTTTCAGAA
>JBGCDY010000338.1:0-12192 GCA_045105835.1 Chitinophagales bacterium | reverse complement strand
ATAGGATAGGTATATTCATAGCTAATGGATTCTCCGACTGCGGCAGGATTGAAGGAAACGCCCTGCCAAGTTCCCAACGTTTTTCTGAAAATATTGTGTAAGGTGGTTTCCATTCCTTCAAAAGGAGGCTCGTATTCGATGACCTTTTCCACGACTACTACTTTGAGTTTAAAGTTAGGGTTGGGAATCATTTGGTGAATGGAATGGATTTCAATATCGACTTTTCGTTCTCCCAAACTTGTGAGACTTTCATTTACTTCAATGTTGATTGGGCTGATGCTTCCCAGATTATCTTCGAGTCTTGGAGCAGGGAGTATTTCGTAATCTGGGGCTGCACCAGATGGTGAAAAATTGCCAAGAACATAGAGGCTTGGAGTCCCAAATATTTGGTAATAGTTGGCTCGTTCTTCTACTTCTTCGATATTGGCTTGATAAAAGATATCGTCTGGAATGGGCGAACCTACGTGGTAGGAAATGTGATAGACTTCAATGTCTTCATATTGGGTCAATATATTTTCATTGAAGGTGGGATGTCGGAAGATGCAAGGAGGACAGTAGGTATTGGAAAATTCTTCTAAAAGAACATAACGTTTGTTTTGTTCTTGGGCTTTTACCTCGCAAGTGTTAAATAAACATACACTGTACGTTAAGAAAAATAAGATGAAGATTCTCATGTGAAAAATGGATTTTAAGTCTACGGCTCTATAGCAAATCAAGTGCCATCTTGTAGAACTTGTCGTAGTCAAGACTAAATTTATTTTCTATGAGTTTTGCGTATTTTTTCTTTTTTTTGACAATTGAGTTGAAAAATAATGTATGATTCCTTATTTTGTGGATTCAAGGTCTATTCTTCGCCTTCAAAATTTTTAATAACTCCTAAGGTTTTAATGTTAAAATTTTTATAAAAAAAGGACTTAAAATCATTTCAAACTCTCTTTCCCTAAAAACTAATTTAACAAGGTATTTCAAAAATCAATTATAATGTTCACTAAAGCATGGATTGATTCTTAAAGTTTATAATATATTATACCTGCTATTATTTTTGCAAAAAAATGATAGCGGATGTACGACAAAAATACATACTTTTAAAAATTAATATTACAAACCAAATTCATTTTAAAATGACAAGAACATTTACAAATTATTCCAAAATACTTGCCACCCTATTAGTAGGAGTTGTTTGTTGTTGGAATGTCGCTTATGCGCAGGTAACAAGTTTCCCTGCAACTGAAAATTTTGATGCAGAAGGACTGTGCGAAAATACAGCTTTTGCTCCTGCTGATAATGGAGATTGTCCTCTTATTGGTACATGGTCACAGGATGATACAGATGATTGGGATTTTTCTGTTGAAGCAGATGCTACTCCTTCTGGTGGTACAGGGCCAAGTGCAGACCATACGCTTGGAGATGGTGTCAACGGTAAGTTTTTATTCTGTGAAGCATCTGGTGGTGGACCAACCTCAACGTTTATTCTAAATGGAGATGCTACTGGCTATGATGTGAGTGCATTGTCCTGTCCTTTTGTGGAAGTATGGTATCATGCTCTTGGACTAACTGTACCTTCTGCAGAAGTTCATTTAGAGGCTTCTGATGATGGAGGGACTACTTATGCCCCTATTGCTTCTGTGTTAGGTGCTGTAAGTGAAGATGCTTGGAAATTACTACAAGGTAATTTGTCTGCTTATTCTGGTGGAACTGTTCACCTTCGAGTAAGGGTATTCACAGGCACAAGCTTTGAGTCTGATATAGGAATTGATGATATTAGCGTGTTTGATAACTCTGCTGCTGCTGACGACCTTGTATTGAATGGTATTAGTTCTTCTACTACTGGGTGTAATGCTTCAGACAATGAGACCATAATAGTTTCTGTTACCAATAGCGGATGTGTTTCTTTGTTGGCTGGTGATGTAGAAGCAACGATTGAAGTTGATGGAGGAGGGGAGATTACAGAGTCTTTGCCTGCTATGGGACCTGGAGAAACAGTTGAACATACTTTTGCTGCTACTTTTGATTTTTCAGCACCTGGCGACTATATTGTTGATGCAAGTGTGGATTTTTCTGCTGCTTCTGGTTTGACAGATGGAGATGCTACGAATAGTGAAATTGTGGGTGCTACACTTTCAGTTGCTGATTTCTTTGGCAATGTAGATGGAGATTCTCCTGATTATGTGGAAAGTTTTGAAGCTGGTGACGGTGGATGGATTACTGTTGATGTAGGAGGAAACTCAACGATGGTACTTGGAGCACCAGGTACAGCTCCTTTGGATGGTACACAGGCATGGTTTCATGATACATCTTTGGCTAATAATGCAGGTGAACCCTATAATGCCAATGAATTAGTCTTCTTTCAAACAGGTTGTTTTGACATGAGTTGTATGGCTACGGCTACATTCTCTATCGACATCAATTTTGATACAGAAGCGGCTTGGGATGGTGCTACTATTGGTTACAATACTGATGGAGGAACTACTTTTGACATTTTGGGAATTAATGATGGTACAGGAGCAAGTGATGGTACAGGTGTAAACTGGTACAATGACTCAGATGTAGATGGTATTGCTAACAATATTCCTGGTTGATCTGGCAATAGTGATGGATGGCAAACAGCTACACACGATATTAGTGCTTTAGCAGGATTTTCTAATGTCCGTTTTGCAGTGATCTTTGGTTCTGACGGAAGTGGACAGCCTGGTACTGGTGTTTCTTGGGACAATGTTCAAGTAACTGGAGCTACTACAGACGCTGTTTGTTTGGGTTGTATAGATGCAGGAGCTTGTAACTACGATGCAGATGCTACCTATGATGATGCTTCTTGTGAGTATCTCACTTGTGCAGGTTGTATAGATGCAGGAGCTTGTAACTATGATTCCGACGCTACTATTGACGATGGTTCTTGCGATTTCTCTTGTTTAGGTTGTACAGATATGGCAGCTTGTAACTACGATGATACTGCTACCATTGATGATGGTTCTTGTAACTTAGGTACTTGTGGTGACGGAAATTGTGATATAGCTTGTGGTGAAGATACTTCTGGCTGTGCGGATTGTGTAGGAATAGTACCAGGTTGTACAGATATGGCAGCTTGTAACTACGATGCTGCTGCAACGATTGATGATGGTTCTTGTGATTTTACTTCATGTGCAGGTTGTATGGATGTAAATGCTTGTAACTACGATGTCTTGGCGACTATTGACGATGGTTCTTGTATCTTAGGTACTTGTGGAAATGGTATTTGTGAAGCTGTATGTGGTGAAACAGTAGATAATTGTAATGATTGTGCTATTCGATTTGGATGTACTGATACCGGTGCACACAACTATAGCCCAAGAGCAACGGATGATGATGGAAGTTGCGAAACTTGTTCAGATGGTATCTTAAATGGTGACGAAATCGCAGTTGATTGTGGTGGAGCTTTATGTGTGCCTTGTCTTGCTGGTTGTATGGATGTAGATGCACACAACTATGATGACACTGCTCAAGTTGATGATGGAAGCTGCGAAACTTGTGGCGATGGCATGATGAATGGTGACGAAACAGGTGTTGACTGTGGTGGTTCTAATGCAAATTGTGGCCCTTGTGGTGACCTTTGTATCAATGCTTTGGATATCGCTTGTGGTGATTTAGTATCAGGTGATACCAACGACAATACAGGAGATGATGTTCCTGCAATCTGTGGTGGTGTTAATAGCCCCGATGCAGGAGCTTGGTACACATTCACAGGAACTGGAGAAAATGTAGTATTGTCAACAGATCATTCAGGTACTAATGGATTTGATACAAACCTTCAAGTCTATGAAGGTAGTTGTGGAGCTTTGACTTGTGTAGATGGAGATGAAGATGGAGGTGATATTTTTACAAGTGGCTGGACATCTGAATTAACTATTACTTCTACACCTGGTACAAACTACTACGTTTATGTAGGTGGTTTCGATGGAGATCAAGGTGCTTATGAATTGAGCATGGATTGTTTCTTCCCACTTAACATTACATTAGATGCAATTCATTCTGTTCCTGCAAGTGGTATTGGTACAGGTTCTGTAGGTGTAACTGTAACAGGTGGAAATACTGATTGTGGACCATTGGTTTACGACTGGACTGGTCCTGATGGCTATACTGCTTCAACAGCGGATATCTCAGATATTACAGTAGTAGGAGAATACACGCTTATCGTTACTGATTGTTTGGGTAATGAAGACATAATAATTGTAGATGTGCCACTTCAAACTCGTGGAAGACGACGTAAAGCAGCAGAAATAGTAACCTCTCAATTGCAGGCTGCGCCAAATCCATTTGCAAACTTGACAACAATTAGTTTTGAAGTAAATACAGAAGAGAAAGTAAGCTTGGATGTATTTGATATCAGAGGAGCGAAAGTTGCTACATTGTTTGATGAAACTACAGAGGCTGGTCAAAGCTACCAAGTACAATTCGGTGAGGCAATGCCTTCTGGAACGTACATTGCTAAATTGACTACTTCAAACGGACAAGTACAACACATCAAATTGTTCTTGACTAAATAAATGACAGCAAAAACACTAATCGCTTTGTTTACCAAGCAAAGTCTTTAGTGCTTTTCTGCAAAAAATAGAAAACCCCGAATTGATTCATTCAATTCGGGGTTTTCGCTTTTTATACCAATCGTATCTGCTCGAAAATTGAAGTTGATTTACCTTCAATAAGTAGCTTGATTTGGAATTGTTTGGGAGCTTTACTAAAGTGCCATATCATCCACTGTTTCTAAGTAGGCTTTTATGGGAATCATTGTTTCCTTGATACAGCCATCTTCAAAAGGGGAATTCAAATTGGCATAGTCCACTAATTTTAAAAACGACTGACTTCCACCTGCCTTACACAGTTTTACATAATCTGCAAACGCATCTTCACGATTGTCGTTCGCTCGTTTCCAAAACTGGAAAGCACAAACTTGAGCAAGCGTATAATCAATGTAGTAGAAAGGCGTAAAGAAAAGGTGGGCTTGTTTCTGCCAAAAACTACCTTCCTCCAAAAACTCATTGTCAGTATAGTCCATCCACGGCAAATATTTCTTTTCGATGTTGCGCCAAGCAGCCTTGCGTTCTTTTGGGCTGGCATCGGGATTCTCATACACAAAGTGCTGAAACTCGTCAATAGACACACCATAAGGCAAGAAAAGAACTGAATCATTCAAGTGTTCAAATTTGAACTTTTCCGTGTCGTTTTTGAAGAAACTCTCCATCCACGGCCATGCAAAAAATTCCATGCTCATCGAATGGATTTCACACGCCTCATAGGTTGGCCAGTTGTATTCAGGTACCTCATAATTGCGGCTCATATACACTTGGAAAGCATGACCTGCTTCGTGTGTCAATACATTGATGTCGTGAGAAGTGCCATTGAAGTTGGAAAAAATAAAAGGAGCTTTTTGATTACTGATAAAATTGCAGTAACCACCTGTAGCTTTACCTTTTCTACTCACCAAATCCATCAAATCATTGTCCAACATAAAATTGAAAAACTCATCCGTTTCGGGCGAAAGGTCGGCATACATTTTCTGCCCATTCTCTACAATCCAATCGGGATTGCCTTTTGGAGTAGGGTTTCCAGTATTGAAAGTCAATGGTGTATCGTAGTAAGCCAATGAATCCAAGCCCAAGCGTTTGGCTTGTCTTTGGCGCAATTCCGCAGCCACAGGCACCACTTCCTCCAATACCTGCTGACGGTAATTTGCCACCATTTTGGCATCATAGTCCGTTCGCATCAAACGATTGTAAGCCAAAGGCACATAGTTTTCATAGCCCAATTTGGTGGCTATCAAATGGCGAACCTTTACCAACTCATCAAAGATGCGGTCAATCTCGTCTCCATTTTTCTTAAAGAAGCCCCACTTTGCCTCACTTGCACGCTTACGCATACCTCTGTCCAAATCTTGCTCAAAGGGAGTCAATTCCTGCAAATTGCGTTCTTTTCCTTCAAACGTGATTTTTGCAGAAGCCAACAACATAGTATAAGAACTCGCCAAATGATTCTCTCGCTTCAAATCCTCTACTACTTCGGGTGAAATCGTTTTGACCTTTGCTGCTGCAATGTCAAACAACTGCTTTCCCCATTTCTCCTGCAATGCACCTTTGAATTGAGAATCAATCAAAGCTTGGTAGAATTTTGACTCCAATTCTTGAAAAACAGGTGATTGTTCGTCAAAAAACTGCTGCTCTGCAACATAGTGTTCATTCGTTGTATCCTGTGTATAGCGAATAGCCGCAATTTGGTTCATGCTGTCAAAAGCGGAACGCAAATCATTGATTCGACTCATTGCCTCATCTTGCGCCTTCAATTCGCTTGCCTTACTGAAAGTTTGTATTGCCGCCTCAAAATCTACCTTAAAAGAAGACATATCTGGGCGACTGTATTCAAAATCATTGAATTTCATACGGATGTTTATTTTTTGTTTGATAGCAAAATTAGACAAAACATCAGATTTATTCAACCATCCATCACTCTTCAATCTGACAATCTATGCCCTCTTTTTCAATTGAATTCTTCAAAAATAAATTCCAGTAGCTTTAAAAACTACTGGAATCCTCTTCAATAATTGTAGGTATAAAAACAAATCTCTTGTTGTTTTCTTTAATGAGACTAAAGGGTGTTTTTAACATAAACTTAATAAAACGCTGTTTAAATATGAAATTCACATCAAAATGTGAAAATATTTGTGATTTTCTCAAAAAAATAAGCTATCTTCATCAGCCAAAAATAATTTCCTATCAAAATCAATCATACAATGAAGAATTCCATAACCAAAGACTTACCCTATCAACAAGGCTGCAAACATCAAGCTTACGATAGAAATCATGAAATAGAAGGCTTATACATTCCAGAGATGGAAAAAGATGCTTGTGGTATAGGTATGATTGCCAACCTCCAAAACAAAAAATCGCATTTGATTATCCAACAAGCCATCACCATGCTCGAAAACATGGAACATCGTGGAGCTTGTGGTTGTGAGCCGAATACAGGGGATGGTTCAGGGATTATGATTCAATTGCCGCATGATTTTTTGAAGGAAGAGTGTGGTAAATTGGGTTTTGAATTGCCCGAATTTGGGCATTATGGGGCAGGCTTGGTTTTTCTCCCGCAAGATGATTTTTTGCGGAATCGCTGTAAGGAATTGATTGAAGAATATGCCGACAAACTACATTTGCAGGTTTTGGGCTATCGAACATTGCCGACTTCAAATGAAGGTATTGGAAAGAGTTCTTTGGCGGTAGAGCCACAGAGTGAACAGATTTTTATCACCTCCAATAAATATACCTTTCTGGATTTAGAACGCCGTTTGTTCATTTTCCGAAATTTTATTACCCGTGAAGTCCGCAATACATTAATCGAAGCAGAAGATTTTTACCTGCCTTCTTTGTCCTACAAAACAATGGTTTACAAAGGACAATTGACGACGTATCAATTGCGACCTTATTTTGCAGACCTGAGGGATGAGCGAGTCGTTTCCGCTATTGCAGTGGTTCACTCTCGTTTTTCGACCAACACTTTCCCAAAATGGCGTTTAGCGCAGCCCTTCCGATACATCGCCCACAATGGCGAAATCAACACCATCAAGGGAAATTACAATTGGTGGCAGACCAAAGAAATCATGCTCAAGTCGGAGCTGTTTACCCAAGAAGAGTTTCAAATGCTCTTTCCTATTTGCGACCCGACCCAATCCGATTCTGCCATTTTTGACGATGTAGTGGAATTGCTCACACTTTGTGGTCGTTCCTTGCCGCATGTCATGATGATGATGATTCCCGAAGCATGGCAAGAAAACAAGTTGATGGACGATGACAAACGGGCTTTCTACGAATACCACAAATCTTTGATGGAACCGTGGGATGGTCCTGCTTCGATTTGTTTTACGGATGGCAAAATAGTAGGTGCAACCCTTGATAGAAATGGCTTGCGCCCTTCTCGCTATTGTGTCACCAAAAACAACCATTTGATTTTGGCTTCTGAAGTGGGCGTATTGCCGATTCCACCCGAAGACATTGTGTATAAGGGGCGTTTGCAGCCTGGAAAAATGTTGGTGGCAGACCTCGAACAGGGGCGGATTATCAGTGATGAAGAATTGAAAGCGGACATTTGCACCCGCAAGCCTTACCGTGAATGGTTGGACAATGAAAAACATACCATTGCAGAATTACCCATACGAATAGATTCTACCCACAAACTCTACAAGCAATATTCTCAAAAGGATTTATTCGTTTTGCAGCAAGCATTTGGTTATACCAAAGAAGATTTGACCTTCATTTTGGCACCGATGGTGAAGAATGGAAAAGCTCCAATTGGTTCGATGGGTTCGGATACGCCTTTGGCAATTTTGTCCGACCAAAGCCAGCATTTGAGCCACTACTTCAAGCAGTTGTTTGCCCAAGTGACCAACCCCCCAATTGACTCAATCAGAGAGCGTTCGGTCATGTCACTTTTCACACAAGTTGGTCCACATCTCAATATTTTGGAGGAAACGCCTGCGCATTGTCGCCAAATCCACATTCCGCAGCCTGTATTGACCAATGAAGAATTGGCGCAATTGCTATATGTTCACCATTCTTACTTTAAAGCCCGAAAAATCAATACCTTTTTTAGAGCCGATGGGCGTGCCGATAGATTGGAAGAAGCGATAGACCGAATTTGTATTGAAGCGGAAGAAGCTATCAAGCTGGGAGCCAATATTTTGATTCTCTCGGATAGGGTGGTAACCGAAATCTATGCGCCTATTCCTTCACTTTTAGCGACGGGAGCGATTCACCACCACCTCATCAAAAAAGGCTTGCGCTCCAAAGCTTCTATCGTAGTCGAAGCGGGTGATGTGCGAGAAACCCATCACTTTGCGACCTTGATAGCTTTTGGTGCAAGTGCGGTGAATCCTTATTTGACTTTGGAGACCTTGAATACTTTGAAGGAATACAAATTCATTGCAGCAGACTTGCCCGAAGAAAAAATGAAAGCCAACTACATCAAAGCAGTCGGCAAAGAACTCTTAAAGGTGTTCTCTAAAATCGGGATCTCTACTTTGCATTCTTATTGCGGAGCACAAATTTTTGAAGTCTTGGGACTTTCTACCAAGGTGATGCAAAAATGCTTCAAAGGCACGATTTCACGCATTGGAGGATTGGATTTTGATGGCATCGCCAAAGAAGTGTTGATTCGCCACGAACTGGGATTTCCCGAAACTCCGATTCCTTCCCCTCGCTTGGAGACAGGAGGTTTGTATCAGTGGAAAAGGCGTGGAGAATTTCACCTCTTCAATCCACAATCCATTCATTTACTGCAATATTCAACCCGCCTCAACAACTATACTGCCTATAAAAAATACGCCAAAATCATCAATGACCAATTGAAGAAAGCCTGTACGCTTCGAGGCTTGATGGACTTCAATTTGGATGGGCGGCAATCCATTCCTATTGAAGAAGTAGAACCCATCGAGAACATCTTCAAACGCTTCGCAACGGGCGCCATGTCTTTTGGGTCGATTTCTTACGAGGCGCATACGACTTTGGCGATAGCCATGAACCGCATTGGTGGCAAAAGCAACAGTGGAGAAGGTGGAGAAGATTCAAGACGCTATACGCCCTTGGAAAATGGCGATTCCATGCGTTCTGCCATCAAACAAGTGGCATCGGGGCGTTTTGGCGTAACGACAGAATATTTGACCAATGCGGACGAGCTTCAAATCAAGATGGCGCAGGGCGCAAAACCTGGCGAGGGCGGACAATTGCCTGGTCACAAGGTCAATGATTGGATTGGTCGGGTGCGACATTCTACGCCAGGCGTAGGCTTGATTTCACCGCCACCACACCACGATATTTACTCCATTGAAGATTTGGCGCAGTTGATTTTCGACTTGAAAAACGCCAATCGTGCGGCAAGAATCAATGTCAAATTGGTTTCGGAAGCAGGTGTGGGAGTCGTTGCGGCAGGTGTGGCAAAGGCTCATGCAGATGTGATTTTGATTGCAGGACACGATGGCGGAACGGGAGCTTCGCCTTTGAGTTCGATTCGTCATGCGGGTTTGCCGTGGGAATTGGGCTTGTCGGAAGCGCATCAAACTTTGGTGAAAAACAAATTGCGGAGTCGGGTGACACTGCAAACAGACGGTCAAATTCGCACAGGGCGAGATTTGGCAGTCGCTACGCTTTTGGGCGCAGAAGAATGGGGTGTGGCAACGGCTGCTTTGGTGGTCGAAGGCTGCATCATGATGCGAAAATGCCATCTTAATCCTTGCCCCGTAGGTGTGGCGACACAAGACGAAACTTTGCGGGCTCGCTTCAATGGCAAAGCCGAACACCTGATTAATTTCTTCACTTTCTTGGCGCAAGACCTCCGTGAAATCATGGCGGAATTGGGCTTTAGAACGATTGACGAAATGGTCGGTCAAGTTGATGTATTGAAAGTGCGTGAAAACCTGCCAAATTGGAAAGCGGAATACCTCGACCTTTCACCAATTTTGCACCACCAAAAAGAAGGTGCAGAAGCAGGCTTGTTCAAGCAAATTGAGCAAGAGCATGGAATTGAAGAAGTGATAGATTGGAAATTGATGGAACTCGCCAAACCTGCCTTAGAAAAGGGCGAAAAGGTCAAAGGAGAATTTACATTGGTGAATACTGATAGAACGGTCGGGACGATGCTCTCCAATGAAATCGCCAAAAAATACGGTGGTGAATACCTACCTGACGACACGATTCACTTGAAATTCACAGGTTCTGCTGGGCAAAGTTTTGCAGCCTTTAGTGCGAAGGGAATCACTTTTGAATTGGAAGGAGAAGCCAATGATTATTTCGGCAAGGGTTTGTCGGGCGCAAAATTGAGGATTTACCCAGACAAAAAAGCGGTGTTGAAGGCTTCGGAGAATATGATTATCGGCAATGTGGCTTTTTATGGAGCGACTGGCGGTGAGGCATATATCAATGGCAAGGCTGGTGAACGTTTTTGTGTCCGAAATTCGGGTGTACAAACGGTTGTGGAAGGTGTGGGTGACCACGGTTGTGAGTACATGACAGGTGGCAGAGTGGTGATTTTGGGTGAAACGGGACGTAATTTTGCTGCGGGAATGAGTGGCGGTATTGCTTATGTTTACAATCCGAATAGTACGTTTGTGGCTAACTGCAATGAGGATGCGGATTTTGATGAAATGAATGTGGAAGACCTTCAATTTTTGAAGGGAATGATTGAAAATCACTTGGAATATACGGGTAGTGAGGTGGCGAAAGGGATTTTGGAGGATTGGAGTGGGGCTGTGAAGTGTTTTGTGAAGGTGATGCCGAGTGATTATAAGGATGCTTTGTTGAAGCAAAAGGAAGAAGTAAATGTGAATATTGAAGTAGAAAAAACTCCTTTTTCTGTTGGTCTTGGTAAGGAGAGAATGAAAAAGGTGGCTGTTCATTCTCATTCGTGAAATAACAATCGCACTTAGTATAATGAAGCCTTGCGACCTTTTTTGGGTTGTGGGGCTTTTTTATTTTGGGTATGAAAATGTACTAAAGTTCCGAACCAAAATAATTACATAGTTTTGTTAAGTTGATGTTTATTGATACTTTTGGAGAACTGGTATTAGAATACATTAACACAAACCTTATGAAAAAATCTAAACAATATTTTACCACTTTTGAAAAATCCCATCAATTAAAAGATTGGTTAGCATACTTTTCAGCCTTAACATGGGAAGAATACAGTTTCACTCACAAATCTCCTGTTCTGAAAACGTATGAAACAGAAACGACTAATTGCTTGGTAAAAAAATTGTTTGAAGTTATTTTAGATTATCCTCTACCAATTAGAATTTTTCAATCTAGAAATGAAAGAGTAAATGGCAATGACTTAGAATTAGTTTTACCGCATAAAAAAAACAAATACATTAGATTTTTCTGCCAAGCCAAAAGAATTGAATTTGATAAAACTTACCCCAATGGCAAATATCACCTTAGCCGCACCCAAAAGAATGATAAAACCGAGCAAATAGAACGGCTATTAAAATATGGAGAAAACAAAAAGGGATTTCCCATTTATATGTTTTATAATTATTCTGAAGAAAAGATACCGTTAGATAAATCCGTAAATGGTAATCAAGAATTATACGGTTGTACTTTAACAAGTGCACATTATTTGGCTGCTCAATATTTAGACAATGGCAAAATGAAGACTGCAACCTTCAAAGAATTACATCCACCA
>JBGCDY010000337.1:0-7420 GCA_045105835.1 Chitinophagales bacterium | reverse complement strand
TCGTATTTGACCAAACTTCAGTGAACAAACGAAAGCCAATCAACAAGGAAAATACCATCACTGCCCCTCGCCCAAAACGACTCTCCAAAAAATGGTGAATACTCTTGAATCCACCTTTCGTCCGCAATTGGTAAATCACCACACCACCCACCACAAACGAAAAATAATACACCGCATACGCCACACCCCCAACAATACCAAATTCCAGCCCCAAATTCGCCGCATTGGTAATCGACTTCGCAAAAATCCACGAAATCACCAAGCTACTCGTCAGCATAAACATCCTAGGCTGCTTCCCCTCCTCCGAGCGAGCCGCAAAAAACTCCTCCACCGTTTTGGAGTAAGGGGCTATCCAGAAAAAAAGCAATCCAAATGCGATTAATAAAGCCCATTGAAGGACAATTGGGTCTGTCATCATACTATTAATTTTTGGTAAACTTTGACAAAAAATAATGTGTCATATTTTATTCAAAACCAAGGCTTTCACCCCCTACGCAACCCACCCCTACCCCTCCCAAGAGGGGATTTTTTCACATAGAATATGTAGTTCCCCTCCTTTGGAGGGGCAAGGGGTGGGTTCAAAAACCACAAGCCACTAATTTACAAGCTCGTCCACCGTAAACCGTCCATCGTCCACCGTCCTAATCAACATCCCACCAAACCTTCACATTCACACTATTCTCATTCCCCGCAGTAGCCGCCTCATAATTCACCTGATTCAAAGCCGCTTCATCCGTTGGGTAAGGCATCCGAACAGGAATCAAATCATTGTTCAAACTCGCCCCAATCGACTTCAAATTTGGATAACCTGTACGTCGATATTCAATCCAACCCTCATAACCATTGATGCTATTCGCAATCCATTTTTGGGTGATAATCTGTTCGATTTTATCCGCACCATTGCCGCCATAAGCCGCCACAGTCGTTAGATACGCATCGGGCATTGCAGTCTGCCAGTAGTCAAAAGCCAAGGTCACACCCATTTCGTAATGCGCCTGTGCATCCGCTGCAATGAAGCCTTTTTCACCCGCTTCCGCCCACAAAAAATGCGTCTCCCAAGCCGTCATAAAATTGGCATCCAAATCACCCGTATGCTCTCGGAATATCGTTCCCGTCAAAGAATAATCCGAAATCGAAATGGAAGTAGAAGAAGCATCAAAACCATTCAAAAAACCTTCAAACTGTGTACCCCCAGCATCCTTACCAATCGGTCTAAAAAACACCTCCATTCGTGGGTCATTCAAGCCCTTCAAAACGCCTTCCATCGTTTCGGACAAGATGAACAGGTTGAAATCTCCATCCCGCAACTGTTGCATTCTAAAACTATTGGGGCGACCATTTGTAAAATCAAAAGTGGCGTTTTGGGCATTAGAAGTCATATAATCACCTGAATCGTAAATACTTTGCAAATCAGTCTTCACATCCACCTTGCCAGAAATACGCATCAAATACTTTGCCTTCAAAGAATTGGCAAACCGAACCCAAGCCGCCAAGTCACCACCCAACAAAATATCTCCTTCAAGCGGAAGTGTTCCTTGATAGGCTTCAATCGCTGCAATTCCCTTATTCAAATTGTCCAAAATTCCGTTCATACCTGTGTAAATCGTCTCTTGTGAATCGTAAGCGGGAGTCACAATTCCCTCCAAACCTTTCAAGGCTTCGGAATAAGGCACATCGCCATAAATGTCCGTCAAAGCTGCGGTCATATACGCCTTCAATACCAAAGCAGGGCCTTCAAAAACTGCCTGACTTGGATTGTTTCGAGCTTGCTGCAAAATCAGTTCGTTGTCCTGCAAATTGCTGTAAATAATGGGCCAGGGATTCCCTCCCAATTGTGGGTCTGCAAGGCTGTGTCGGTCAAACAAATTGAAGTCCACCATTGTGAAATGCTGCCCCAATAAATTTCCTGCCACAAAGCCTTCGTAAGACATTTCTTCTCCGTAATTGTAAATTACTTGCCTCAATAGTAATCCCGATTGCACCTCGTTTGGAGCATTGGGATTAGTGTTGATTTCTTCAAAGTCCTTGTTGCAGGAAAGGAGAGAAAATAGGAAGAGGATGTATATTGAATTTTTCATTTTTTGTTGTTATTTTTTGTACTAAATCTCGCGCTCGTCTGTGACGAGTGTGTATAACTTTGTCGTTTCAAACGACGGGATTTGTTAAGCACTCGTTACAAACGAGCGCAAGTAAGAAAACTAAAATCCAGCCTCAAATCTCGCGCTCGGCTGTGACGAGTGTGTAATACTTTGTCGTTTCAAACGACGGAATTTGTTAAGCACTCGTTACAAACGAGCGCAAGTATAAAACCTTAGAAATCCAACCCCAATTTAATCCCAAAACTACGGCTCGAAGGATAAGACATATCCTCCACTCCGTTCACAAATTGATTCCCTTGAACCGCCAACTGTTCGGGGTCAAAATGTGGAATTTCACTCCAAGCAAAAAGGTTTCTACCAATCAAAGCGATGTTCAGTTTTCGGTCTTGGGGCAAATTGAAGTGATAGCCGATGGACAATTGACGCAACTTCAAATAAGAGGCATCATACACATTGTTTTCCTCATGGTTTCGGTCGTAAAATTGGCGGTAATAACTTTCGGCAGAAACGGCGGTGGTATTGGGAGACCAAACCACATTGTCGCCTTCCCCCACATTCACCACGCCCTCTGCAATGATTCCCGATTCTGGACGATTGACGGTTTCCATGACTTGCCCCGCTACACCTGCGAGAGATAAGGTTCTGGAAACTAAAATTCCGCCCTGTTGCCAGTCCAATAAGAAACCCAAATCCCAGTTTTTGTAGCTTAGATTGTTGCTGAAACCCAGTGAAAAATCGGGATTGTAATTGCCCAACTTTTGAAGGGTATTGTCTGCAATGAATTTGCCGTTGGTATCTATGATGAAGTCACCATTTTCGTTTCGTTGATAGCCCGTTCCATACATATCGCCTATTCTACCGCCTTCTTCAACTTGGAACCAAACTGTTTGATTTACATTGTCATAGCCTCTCGAAAATGCCAAGGCGCTTTTTTCGGCACCTTCTGGCAAGGATTCCACAGTGGACACATTCTTGCTAAAATTGAAGAAAGCATCCCATTTGAAGTCGGCTTCTCGCACCAAACTCAAACCTGCCAATATTTCCACGCCTTTGGAGCGAACTGCGCCGCCATTGACCACTTGTTCATTAAAGCCTGATGAAATGGGTACAGGAAATGAAATGATTTGGTTTTTGGTTAAGGCATTGTAGTAGGTGAAATCGAATCGAAGCCTGTCGTCCAAAAATCGGAGGTCTGCGCCCACTTCAATGGCAGTCGTTTGTTCGGGCTGCAAATTGGCATTGGCGATTACGTCTTGGGTCGTGAAGGTCGGTTGTGAATTGTAGTTTATGCCTGCTACAAATGCACTGCCCGTTTGATAAGGAGCCGTATCATTTCCGACTTGCGCCCAACTTGCGCGAAGTTTGGCGAAGGAAATCGAATTGGGTAAGTCCATCGTATTGGAGAGGATATAACTGGCAGATACGGAAGGGTAAAAGAAAGAAGTGTTGGCTATTGAAGTGGGGGTAGCCAAGGCACTTGACCAATCGTTTCTGCCTGTGATGTCGATGTATAGGAAGTCTTTGAAGGTGAATTTCGCCAATCCATAAACGCTGTTGATGCGTTTTTGGGCTTCAAATTGGAACACATTGAGCGGCGATGCAGCATTGGAGAAATTGAAGATACCAGGTTGGGCAAGCGATAGGGCTTCGGTTTGATTGGAGGAAGCGGTTTGGTCCATTCTGTTGCCGCCCAAAGAAATATCTGCTTTGATGTTGCCCAAGTCTTTTTGGTAATTCAAGAGGAAATTGCTGTTGATTTCCCTGAAAAATACGGACTGTTCGGCGTATGCTCCTTGTTTGAAGCGGTTGGTACTGAAATGGCGTTTGTATTTTCTCAATTCGTTGGAGTAGTCCATTCCGCTTGTCACGTTGAGGCTTAGTTCTTCGGTGAATTGGTAGTTGGCTGCAATGCTGCCAAAGAGTCGGTCTCTATTGAAGGAGTTTTGGTTTTCTAAGAGGATGAAATAGGGATTGTCGAAAAAAGTGTAGTTGAAGGCAAATTGTTGGACATTTTCCAAGCCTGGCTGCCAATAGTCTTTGAGGCTTTCGGTGTTGAGTGAGCGTGGTCCCCATGCGACTAAAGAATAGTTGATGTTTTCGGAGCCGTAACCATTGGCGGGGCGGTTGTCGCTTTGGGAATTGATGTAATTGAAGGAGGTCGAAATTTTTAGCTTTTGATTGGGCGTGAAAGTGAATCTTCCTGCGGCGGTTTTTCTATCCAAATTTACACCAGGAATGTATGAGTCACTTCTCAAATCGGTGAAAGAGATTCGATAATTTCCTTTTTCGAAGGCAGAAGAAAGGGCAATGTTGTTGATGGTCGTTGTGCCTGTTTCGTAGAAGTCTTTGAGGTTGTCGGGTTGGGAATTGAAGGGAGTTGGGGTGATGTTTGCGCCTCCATGTACTGCCACATCTCCGCCTCTAACGATTGTACCATCGGCTAAAGTAACGGGGCTGTTGAACTGTGGAATCAACAAACCTTGGTCGAGTGCGGGCCCCCAACTGTAGGTGATGTTGTCATTCGTACCTGCGCCCAATCCATCGACAAATTCAAACTGTCCTGAATTACCTTGACCATATTCATTCTGAAAATCGGGCAATTGGAAAGGGCGGTCTATGAAGGTCGTGGAATTGAAGCTGATGCCCAAACCTTTGCTTTTCGAGCCGTCTTTGGTGGTGACGATGACCACGCCGTTTGCAGCTCTTGTTCCGTAAAGTGCGGCTGCGCTTGGTCCTTTGAGGACATTGACGGATGCGATGTCGTCTTGGCTGATTTCCATGCCTCCATTTCCAAAATCAACTTCTTGGAACCCTGCGGCGGCGGCATTGGTGAAGTTGACATTGGTGCTGTTGTTGATGAGTACGCCATCGACTACAAAAAGCGGGTTGTTGTTGGTGAAAGAGGCTTCTCCTCGAATGGTAATTTTGGAAGTTGAGCCCACGCCTGTTGCACCTTGTGTGACTGAAATCCCTGCTACTCGACCTGCAAGGTTGTCCACGAAGTTGGGTGATTTGACTTCGGAGACTTCTTTGGAGTCGAGTTGCTGTACGGTGTAACCCAATGATTTGGAGCTTCGATTGAGGTTGAGGGCGGTGACGACGATTTCTCCCAACAGTTCTTCATCGGATGAAAGGAATACATCAATGATTTTGCGTCCATTGACTTTTTCTTCTTGGGACATATAACCTATGAAACTGACTGCAATGATGGCTTCGCTGCTAGACACCTCCAATTGGTATTTACCGTTGGAGTCGGTGGTGATTCCATTTGAAGTGCCTTTTTCTACGATGCTTGCACCTACCAAAGGAGCATTGTTTTCGGCATTATTGATGGTTCCACTGATGGTGATTTGTGCCATTATTGCAGTGCTGCAAAGGAGGCAGAGAAGAATTAGAAGCAAATGAAAATGAGAATAAAAATTAAAAACGCACTTCAATATTTGTAAACTCACTTTTGAAGTATCCCTTAGATATGTTTTTTTCATGTGTATGGTGATTGAACACAGAGGCACGGAGACACAGAGCTTTTTCAATAAGGAGAGATTTAAAACTCTGATTATTGATAGCATAGGACTACGCTAACTATTTTTGTTTGGTGATGAGAAAGGAATTTGGGGAAGGAGTTGGTTGATGGAGGGGATGTTTTTCAGTCTTGGGTTTATACGAATTTTGGCTTCTGTATTGAAGCTTAGAATACGTAAACCCACCCCTGCCCCTCCCAAGAGGGGAATTTCATTTGTGGTTTTTGTAAAACCAATTACCCATCACAAATCAACCAGTCACTAAATTAGGGTGCTCGAAGGGAAAGATTAGAAGAAGTAAATACCGTTTTGTGAAAAGAGGAATTGGGAAAAGAAGAAGTTTGAGCAGATGCAAGGATGCTGATGCACTGCTTTCGCAAAAGGCTGTGAAAAGGGAGTGTTTTGATTAGCCTTTTGAAGTCGGTTGTATTGTCTATGTCAAAATGGCTTTGTAGCCAATTGATTTTTGTAGATACCTGATTTGCGTAGTTTTGCCATTCGCTTTGCAGGTTTGATTCTTGCCAAGGTAAAGCGATGAATTTTTGGCGGTTGTAGGCGTTTTTGGTGATGCCAATCAAATAGACTCCACCATCTGTTGATGGGCCTAAAATGAGCCTTTCGTTTTCGAGTTCTTGGCTGACCTCCAATAGTAAATCGGCACTGATAGAAGGGCAATCGTTCCCGATGACGATGACTTTTTGGTAGCCTTTGGCATAGACAGACTCAATGGCATTCGCAAGACGCTCTCCAAAGGAATCTCCTGTTTGGGCTGAACTACAGGAGCTTAGGACAGGAAGGTTGGTTTTTTGGAGGGTGGCAAGGCTCTGTTTGATTAGATATTGGGAGATGGTTGTGTTTCCCTTTTTGCCGATGTGTTGACTGAAAGTTTTGACCGTCGCTTCGTCTGCGGCGGTTCGAGAGAAAAAAAGCAAGGCTGTATGAGCCATTTCAGTCATAGAGGAATTTTATATTTGACTTTGTTTTATTGTGTCAAAGGTATTTTTCTTTTGGGTTTGTAATCGTCTTTGGGAAGACATTAGATAAACGAGGGATTGAAATCCCTCGTTATTGATTTTTGACTTGCAGTTTTTTGCTTATTCTACTAAAATTTTTCCGCTTCCAAGCAACTTATTATTCAATGACAAAATCCTAAACAAATACACTCCACTCTTCAAATCACCTCGCTCAATTCCAAACTCTCCATTATCAACTTTCAATTCTCTCACCTTTCGACCCAAAACATCCAGCAGTTCCAATTGGTAAGTACCTTGTTGTGGTAAACCCTCCACTTCAATTGTGGTATAATCAGAAAACGGATTGGGAAAAACTCGAATCTTATACTCGCGCTCGTTTGCAACGAGTGTGTGAATGTCTGTCTCCACCTCTTCAATCAAAGTATTCACCACCGTATTGGTCACAATCGCAGGATTGAAGTCAAAAAAGATAGAAGCCGTATTTTCCAACTCTGTTTTGTCGCCAACTCCTTCCAAAGAGGCAATCCCAAAGGTCACAAAACCATGACTTTCCACTTCATTAGTCGTGCTATCAGGCAGCATTATATCATCAAAAAAGAAAGTCGCCAAACCCGTTTCTCGATTCAGTTCGGTTCGATAATCATGGCTTGCAGTGATGGGATGAAAAGTCGTTAAATCCAGTTTTTTGTCCAAAATATCTTCTACTCGAATATTGAAGGCGACATCGTTTCCTGTGTTTTGAAAGCGGATGGTGTAGTAAATCGTGTCTTCTATGTAGGCAAATTCGGATTGTCCCAATAGATTGGAACGGGCGAGTTTGTCCTTG
>JBGCDY010000336.1:0-3580 GCA_045105835.1 Chitinophagales bacterium | reverse complement strand
ACCATATCCACGTTTGCACCTACTTTTTCGCATAAGTTGGCGATTTCATTCATGAACGTGATACGAGTAGCCAAGTAAGAATTCGCTGCATACTTGGTCATTTCTGCCGATGCCTCATCCATGAAGTAAATGGGGTTCCCTTGTCTCACAAAAGGTTCATACAAAGTTTGCATCAACTTCTGTGCACGCTCCGAACTTGTTCCGATTACCACACGATCTGGACGCATAAAATCGTCTATCGCTTTGCCTTCACGCAAAAATTCAGGATTGGATACCACATCAAATGCCGTTTTAGCATTTGCTTCAATAGCCTTGCGAACTCTCTCCGCAGTACCAACAGGCACTGTACTCTTATCTACAATTACCTTATAATCTGTGATGATATGCCCTAAATCATCTGCCACTCCCAAGATATAGGATAAATCAGCAGATCCATCCTCACCAGGAGGGGTTGGCAATGCTAAGAAGATAATCTTAGCAGATTCAATAGCTTCAGCGAGGTTGGTTGTAAAATGCAAGCGACCTTGTTTTACATTACGCTCAAAAATGGGCTCTAAACCAGGTTCATAAATAGTAACCTTACCTGATTGAAGCTTCTTCACTTTTGCCTCATCTATATCTACACAAGTGACATTGTTGCCAGTTTCTGCAAAGCAAGTTCCACTCACCAAACCGACATATCCTGTGCCTACAACTGCAATATTCATTGTTTATTTATTTGGGGTTTAGAAAAGAAAAATATAAACACATTGTGTGCCAATTTTTTTTAAATAGATACTAATATGTTTAAATTTGACGCAAACATCCTAAAAAAGTCTCGATTATGTAGTTGAGTTGTTCATTGTCTAATTCTGTGTGCATTGGTAATGAAATGACTTGATTACAAAGCCGTTCGGTAATAGGCAAATCTCCAGCCTTATAACCATATTGTTTATAAGCTTCTTGCATATGAAGTGGAATAGGATAATAAACCATTGAGGGAATGCCTTTTTCTTGTAGCAAAGCCCTAAGTTTATCTCTGTCACCATCAACAGTCAGTGTGTATTGGTGAAAAACGTGGGTCGAATTTAGCGCACGAAGGGGAGTTAAAAGCTTTGGATGATCTTTGAAAGCTGCATCATAAGCATCCGCTGCTTTTTGACGTGCTGCAATGTAAGCATCCAATTTCTTCAATTTTGCACGCAAAACCACTGCCTGAAAACTATCCAATCGAGAATTGATTCCAACTTCTGCTGAAACATATTTTTCACGTTGTCCATGATTTGCCATGACGTGAATTTTTTCGCCCAAATCTGGATTGTTGCTAAAAACTGCTCCAGCATCACCATAAGCACCCAGGTTTTTAGAAGGGTAAAAAGAAGTGCATCCAATATCACCTATCGCACCCGTTTTGCGAACCGTTCCGTCACTGAATGTATAATCTGCTCCAATTGCTTGTGCATTGTCTTCTACAACATAAAGTTGATGACGTTTAGCAATCTTCATGATTTTTCCCATATCAGAACTCTGTCCATACAGGTGTACAGGAATGATACACTTGGTTTTAGGAGTAATCGCAGCTTCGATTTTGTTGGCATCTATATTGAAAGTGCGCTCATCAATTTCCACAAAAACAGGATTTAGCCCCAACAAAGCAATTACTTCTGCCGTAGCCACAAAGGTAAAAGCGGTAGTAATCACCTCGTCTCCAGGTTTCAAACCCAAAGCCATAAGCGCAATTTGAAGGGCATCTGTGCCATTACCACATGCAGTTACGTGACTCACATTCAAGTAGTCTGCCAATTCACTGCTAAACGCCTTTACTGCTGGTCCATTGATGAACCAACAACTTTTAAACACCTCTTCAAAACCTGCTTGTACCTCCTCTTTGATGTCCAAGTACTGACCATAGAGGTCAACCATATTTATTTTTTGGGTATCAACCATTTGTTATCTAATATTAAGGTTAGGATATTAATTTGTTGTGTCAAAATTCTTTATTGAAAACTTCAATCAAAGTATGAAACCTAAGTAGACTACAATGACAAACAAAAATTAAAAAGCACTTCAATACCCATTTTTTATGGAGAAAAATTTATGAACTTGTTTTGAAGTGTTTCTTGTAAATTTTAATAGCAAAAGTTTTAAAAACTAAGATTCACACAGTGTCATCAATAAGCTTCAAAGCCTCCAATTTCAAATATTAACTTTTGGCTTAAAAAGACTGCAAAGATAACCAATATTTTGAAGGTTAAGAAGCCTGTTTATCAACCAATTTCAAACCGCCCATTTTCAATAATACTGTGTAGTTGCCTACTAAAGAAATCTTTGTGTTTTCATTAACGAAAAAGAGAGGAATAAAGTCAGCGTTCTACAAATTTTGTACCTTTAGATTATAATAGCAATTATAGGCATCGTGAGTTTCAAAAGCTTCCGATGTCTTTTTTATAGAAAGAAAACTGCAAAGTATTATTAGCCAATATTTTGTAACAACCGAAAATATACAAATGTCTTTTATAATCAGCAAAAAAGATCGGAACATCAAAGGAAACATAAAGCTGGATGGTTCTAAGAGTATCAGCAATAGAGTTTTGATAATAAGAGCTTTATGTGGCGATAACTTTGAAATAGAGAATCTATCTACTTCTGATGATACCAAAGCCATGTTGAAAGCTTTAGATCAAGCGCAGGGAAACACCGCAAGGATTGATGTAGGTGCAGCAGGTACAACGATGCGGTTTTTGACCGCCTTTTTGTCCAACAAAGAAGGGGATTGGATTTTGACAGGTTCAGAACGGATGAAACAACGCCCAATTGGTGTTTTGGTCGATGCCTTGCGGACTTTAGGAGCAGACATCGAATACATCGAAAATGAAGGCTATCCACCTTTGAGGGTCAAGGGCAAAAAAATGGATGGCGGAACAGTAAACATCAATGCAGGAGTAAGCAGTCAATACCTTTCTGCACTGTTAATGATTGCACCTGTACTTCAAAATGGTCTGAGCCTAAAATTGGAAGGTGACTTGGTATCCAAGCCCTATTTGACCATGACACTTAAAATGATGAATTACTTTGAAGTAAAAAGTGAATGGATAGATGAACAAACGATTTTTGTTCCATCCCAAAGCTACCAAACCAAGCCTTTCTTTGTCGAATCTGATTGGAGCGCAGCCTCTTATCACTATGCTTTGGCAGCCTTTGGAGAAGAAGTGAATTTATCCTTAGAGGGTTTATTGAAGGAGAGTTTACAGGGAGATAGCGTATTACCAAGTATTATGAAAACCTTTGGAGTAGAGACCGTTTATGGAGACAAAGTAGTTCATTTGAGTAAAAAGGAAAGTACTGCAAGTGATTTTCAATATAATTTTGTGGAGTGTCCCGATATTGCTCAGACCTTGGCAGTCGTATGCGGGGGATTGAAAATCAAAGGTAGTTTCAGTGGCTTGGTGACATTGAGCATCAAGGAAACAGATAGAACAGCAGCCCTGCAAGAAGAATTGGCGAAATTTGACATTTCTTTTACCAAAAAACAAGAGGATGAATGGTGTTTAAGCTTTCCTATGGTAGAAAAAGCGGAAGAGGAAGTAGTAGACGTGAAAAC
>JBGCDY010000335.1:0-1976 GCA_045105835.1 Chitinophagales bacterium | reverse complement strand
CGCCTGTCACAAAGCCCAAACCAAATGCTACACCTGTCAGTCCAAAGTTTTTGGCTTTGCTCTGTGCGTCACTCACATCTGCCAAAGCTGCCTGTACGGTATTGAGGGTTGTTCCCAAAATACCCGACATCAATCGCCCTATAAAGATGAACCAAAAACTGACCCAAAGAACTCCCAAGCCAGCGGTGAGGTAAGCAATTCCACTCATTAGGTTGGCAAACATCAATATCTTGCGTCTTCCTTTCCAGTCGGACACCATTCCCAAAATAGGCGAACCAAACAAAGCACCCAATGAATAACCTCCAATGACGATACCATACAAAAAAGTCAATGTTTCGGGCGGGAAACTATCTCTAAAAAGCCCTGTTTCGTCCATAGAAAAAACAAAAGGTAGAACGGGGGCTATCAAGCCAAATCCAAAAAAATCTATGAAAAGGGTGAAAAATACTCTAAAAAGAGTGTTTTTGTTGTTTGTGATGTTTGCCATTGTGTCGCTTTACTCGCTGATGTAAGACTGTTACTTGAGTAGAATATAAAAAACATGTTGAGTATTGAGTTGACTGTGAGAATCAACACGTTTTGTGAACTATTTTTTTTAAGAATCGCGAAGATAGGGATATAAACAGAATGTGAGTAGTCGTGAGGAAGTCTCTTATGAGTTTCGATATATAAAAAATTGGCAATCAAAGTATCTCTGATTGCCAATTCTATGTTAAATTTTATTATTGGATGAATGGCTATTTCAGTTCGATATTGTTTCGACCTATCAAGTAACCTTCATTATAGAGTTCTGCATAGTAATTGCCGCTTGTGAGAGGAGCACTTTGTTCCCAAAACATACAGAAATTATTGCGTTTTCCGTTGTAGTCTATGGTAGTTTTGGTGGTGTATTTTATGGGCGTTCCATCGTCAGAATTGGTGAGGATACCCGAACCAAAGGATTCTACATAGAGGCTTTCACCAGAAGGAGAAACGATACGAAGCATGATTTCTTTTTCCCCAGGCTTCGCAACAGGATTTGGCATGATATCAAAGCAAATTTTTAATTTTTCAACTCGTTTGGCATTGTGAACCATGACCTCTTTTCCAGAGTTTTTGTATTTCACTCCTGCAATTTCGATGCTGCTCGCCTGCAAAACAGAAGCTCGATTTACTTTTGAAGTAAGAAGCTCTTTTTCTTCATTCAAGATACTTGCTTTGGTATAGAGTTTTTCTTGTTCGACTTGTAGCTGTGATATGCTGTCGGATTTGGTTTTGATGGTTTCTTCTCTTGCCACAACATCCTCTTGCAGCGAACGATTTTGATCGTTTAACCGCAGGTTGGCTGTCTTAAGTTGGTCGAGTTCCACTTTATAGCCATTTACAGTCCCACGCAAGGTTTCGAGCATCGTTCTGGCTTGTGCCAATTCTTGACGACTTGCTCTATTCTTACCGAGTAGGTTTTCGATTTCGGTTGTTTGTTCGTCTATTTGAATACGGATACTTTGGAGCGTACTGTCTAATTCGATATTTGCTTCCTTGAAGGTCTCCAACTCATCCATTACACCATTTAATTCCTCCTGCAAACTATCTTTCTCCACAGTCATTGCTATCTCTATATCCTGTTTTTCTCGTTTCATTTTCTGAACAGTATAGAACAACCAGCAGTTGGTAACCAACAAGAGTAGGATGAGTATTAGATAAATAGCCTGACGCGACTTGGTATTTGTTTCCGCCATTATTATTAATTTTACGATTAAAAGGTAATAAGGTATTTAATAATTTGTGACACTCACACATCACAAAGATACAAGAATTATGATTGAACTAACAAAAGATTGTTGGGGTAAAGAATATTCAAAGGGGGAAACATGATAGGGTATAGGTGCTATTAATGAGTTAATTAGATATTGTTTTGACTGCTTAACAAATAAAAAATCACCTATTATTTTTTATTGGATTGATTTTTTAAGAACTGAGTATTCTTCAAAAAAGAC
>JBGCDY010000334.1:0-2554 GCA_045105835.1 Chitinophagales bacterium | reverse complement strand
TTACCGATTGAAGAAACGGGTCAAACACCTCACAGATAGTTTGCTGCAAGATAGCACTACCCACAGCGAAAAATTAGCCGTGGCTAAAAAAAATATTGAATTGTTGGAAGAAGCAGACGAAAGTATGATGTCATGGATGCGAACCTATCGCAAACCCAAAGGCAAAAGTGAGGCAGAAGCAATGGAATATCTCGAAGCGGAACAGGTAAAAATTGATGCGGTTAGTAAGCTGATGAATGACAACATTGCAACAGCAGAAGCTTTTTTGAAGGAACAATAGTTTTATTCCCTCAATCCCAATTTTCATCTTGAGGATGCCATTTGCAGGGCATAATTTTCGTTTTGGTTTTGCCACATTGACGGCAGATGAGGATGTATTCGCAAGCATTTTGAGCATCGCCGTCTTCAATCATTCCACTCCCATTTCGCTCTATTCCGATTCCAAATGGTCGCACATTCACATAATTTTTGGATTCGATAGTCCAATGATGGGGTGCAATATTGGGGAAACACATCAGACGCGCTACGAAAAAGACAACAATAAGTGTGATTAAAATAAGCAGTTCGATAAAAATGATGGTGAGCATGGTTTTTGAGTTTTGGTAGCAAAAATTGAATGAACTTCAAGTCCTTCAATCAATATCCCTCAAATTAATCATTCTCCAACAATCAACCAAATTTACCCGACTCAATCAAACGCCTAACGCCTTCCTCTAGAGGAATCAATTCCCTTTGAAGTAAAATATCCATACGGTCAGTATTTGGGCAACGACGAGGCATGTCGCCTTCTTCCCGAGCAGGAATGTGGATAATTTTGGAGGTAGAATTGGTCATTTTGATGATGGTTTCTGCCAATTCCAAAATAGTAGTTTCGACACCGCTACCGATATTGACCACATCATTGAGGTAATAATCCTGATACAAACAAGCCGTTGTCGCTGCAATGTTATCATCCACATAGCAAAACGTGCGGCTTTGGCTTCCATCTCCATGTACTGTAATATCCTCTCCTTTGAGAGCCGATTCCAAAAACCGTGACATCACAAAGTCATTGCTTTGTTTGACTCCGTAGGTATTGAAGAAACGGAAAATCGTATAGTCTAAGTCAAATTCTTGCTTGTAGGAAGTACAAAAAGCTTCTCCCACATTTTTGACCACTGCATACGGAAGCCGAGAATTGAGCGGCGTACTGATTTCATCTTGTGGGTACTCCACAGATTCCCCATAAACTTCTGATGATGAAGAGTAAAAGACTCGTTTCACACCTGTGTTTTTACACAAATCCAGAATATTCTTGATACCATCAATGTCCTTTAAGACATAAGTTGGATTGTCCAAAGTTCGTTGTACTCCCACGACTGCGGCATAATGGAACACGTAGTCGAATTTGTGTGAAAACATGATGGCAGAAATATCTGCATAGTTGTTGACATCACACTTTATGAACTTCCAATTGGTAAATTCCTTACTCGGCAATTTCGTTTTTGAGCCTGTAGAACAATCATCTACTATGACTACAAAATTATCAGGTTCACTCACCAAAGCATCTGCCAATGAGCCACCTACGAATCCTGCTCCACCCGTTATTAATATCCTTCGCATCTTTTTTGTTGTGTTTGTATCTTTATCTATTCATGGTTTTGCAGTGGTTGTTTTTTTATAAATCAAACACTTCAAACATAAACGCAGTGTAAAGGATTTTTTATACGGAACAACACACCCAATGAGAAATTTCCCTCTTGGGAGGGGCAAGGGGTGGGTTTGAAAACCATAAGAAAAATCTCTTACACTGCAATTAGGAATCAAAATTCTGTTTTGATTCCTGTAATTTTTATTCCTTACTATTTTTAGTCGATAAGATCCATCAAATAGTTGCCATAACCACTCTTCAACAAAGGTTCAGCCAATGCTTTCAATTGCTCTTTGTTGATAAAACCTTTGCGGTAAGCCACTTCTTCAATACATCCAACCTTCAATCCTTGGCGCTGCTCAATGACTTGCACAAACTGACTCGCTTGCATCAAAGAATCAAACGTACCCGTGTCCAACCAAGCCGTACCACGTCCCAAGATAGAAACTTTCAATTCTTCCCTTCTCAAGTATTCTGCATTGACATCCGTAATCTCATACTCTCCTCGTCCACTTGGCTTCAAATTTTTGGCGACTTCAATCACGCTATTGTCGTAAAAATACAAGCCTGGAACAGCATAATTTGACTTTGGTTTTGCAGGTTTTTCCTCAATAGAAATGACCTTGTTGTTTTCGTCAAACTCCACAACGCCATACCTTTCGGGGTCAGAAACGTGGTAAGCAAATACTACACCTCCATCCACATCATTCAGCTTGGCAAGTTGGTCGCCCAAACCTGTGCCATAGAAAACATTGTCGCCCAAAACCAAGCAAACTTTGTCGTCGCCAATAAATTCCTCTCCCAACACAAATGCTTGCGCCAATCCTTTGGGTTCGTGCTGCACCATGTACTGAAAGTCGCATCCATACTTAGAGCCATCTCCCAACAACTGCTCAAATATAGGTAAATGACTGGGAGTCGAAA
>JBGCDY010000333.1:0-3043 GCA_045105835.1 Chitinophagales bacterium | reverse complement strand
TTTGAATTTGAATCTTGAATTTGAGTTTTAGGCGCAGCCAACTGTGGCTCTTCCAGCTTTGGAGTAGCAGGTTTTGAAGTATTTGAATTTGAATCTTGAATTTGAGTTTTAGGCGCAGCCAACTGTGGTTCTTCCAGCTTTGGAGTAACAGGTTTTGAAGTGTTTGAATTCTGAGTTTTGCCCAAGTTTGGATTTACATCAGCCTTCAAGTTTGTATTTGAATTTGAACCCTGACTTTGAGTTTTAGGCGCAGCCAACTGTGGAGTAGCTGGTTTTGAAGTGTTTGAATTTTGAGTTTTACCTAAATTTGAGTTCAAACTTGCATTTGAATTTGAGCCTTGAATTTGAGCTTTAGGCGCAGCCGACAAATGCGTCACCGTTTTGGCTTCTTTCGATAAGTCTATTGCAGCCGTAATGTAGCACATTTTCAGCAAACACAATTCTACCTGCAATCGCTTGTTTTTAGCAGCCTTGTAGTTGATTTCACATTGATTCGCAATGTTTAGAGCCGTCAAAAGAAAAGAACCAGAGGTAATGCCAGCTTGTTGGGCATAGCGATTTCGGAGGCTTTCGGTGACTTCCAGTAGCTCCACCGTTTTGGCATCTTTGCAGACCAACAAATCCCGAAAATGGCTCGCCAATCCACTGATAAAAATATCTCCATCAAATCCTTTTTGCAGTATTTCATCGTACAAAACCAAAGCCGTTGCATGGTCTTGCGAAAGCAGCGCATCCGTCAGTTGGAAATAATAATCGTAGTCCAAGACATTCAGCGTGTGCAGAATTTTTTGGTACTCAATTTTTCCTTCCGAAAAACTGGCTACTCGGTCAAAAATAGACAAGGCATCCCGCAATGCACCATCCGCTTTTTGAGCGATGATGTGCAAGGCATCGGGTTCAGCTTCAATGTTTTTGTCAATGCAGATCGTTTGCAGGTGTTCAACGGTGTCCCCTACTTTGATACGTGAAAAATCAAAGATTTGACATCGGGATAAAATCGTTGGGAGAATCTTGTATTTTTCGGTAGTCGCCAAAATGAAAATGGCATAAGGTGGCGGTTCCTCCAAGGTCTTCAAAAAAGCATTGAAGGCGGCTTGTGAAAGCATGTGTACCTCATCAATGATGTAGACTTTGTATTTCCCTGCTTGTGGCGCAAACCGAACTTGTTCTATCAAATTTCGGATGTCGTCCACCGAATTATTGGAGGCTGCATCCAACTCGAAAATATTGAAAGAAGCCGATTCATTGAAGGATTTGCAGGAAGAGCAAGTGCCACAAGGTTCGGTGTCTTCGGTTACGTTTTTGCAGTTGATGACCTTCGCCAAAATCCTCGCACAAGTCGTTTTACCTACCCCTCTTGGTCCACAAAACAAGAAGGATTGTGCCAATTTATCGTTCTTAAGCGCATTCTTCAAAGTCGTGGTGACAGAAGATTGCCCTACTACTTCCTTGAATTTTTGGGGTCTGTATTTCCGTGCTGATACTACAAAAGCCATATTTGCTAAATGAAAATTGAAATGAGAATGAAAATCGAAAGTATGTTTGAAGTGCTGACAAAGATATTCAATTACAGTGCATTATTGTAGTTTTTTGAAGGAAAATCAGGAGAAGTTCAAATTCAAACTCAAAGCTCAAATTCAAAGAATTTCGCCTGTATTTGAACTTTTTATGCTGCAATTGGCGTTTGATTCAAAGTCTGTAAATATTTTTAAAAAGAGATGAAAAGGTGACATCTCCGTAAGAATGAAGGAGGTGTAATCTTTTTATCGGGCATAGAGTCGGCTTCGAGATTACACCTTTTTCGTTTCTCTTCAAAGATGTCACCTCAAAACCTTACATTTCTTATCTTAGCAGTTCATTTTCTTATTTTATCAAATACATTTTATATTGAAAGGAAGAGTACTTAAATCAATGGGTAAGTGGTACACGGTTCAACCCGAAGACCTCAATAAACCCACTATCGAGTGTCAAATCAAAGGCAAGATACGACTGAAAGGATTGAAAACCACCAACCCCATTGCAGTAGGCGATTGGGTCGAAGTGGATTCCAATACGGCAATGATTTCCAAGATTTACGACCGAGACAACTACATCATTCGTCAATCTCCTCGTACTTATTGGCAACGACAAATCATTGCAGCCAATCTCGACCAAGCCTTGCTGGTATTGACCTTCTCCAATCCTCGAACTTCACTGGGTTTTGTAGACCGTTTTTTGGTGACTGCCGAAATGTATGGCGTGCCTACCGTATTGGTATTCAACAAACAGGATGCATACACTGAAAAAGACATGGAGAAATACGAAGAAGCAAAAGAAACCTACGAAAATTTGGGTTATACTTGCTTGTTGGTTTCTGCTCAAACGGGTTTTCAACTGGAAAATTTGGAGGCGCAAATGAAGGGAAAGGTGAGTTTGTTGACGGGGCATTCTGGCGTGGGTAAATCAACGATTATCAACCACTTCTTACCTGATTTGGATTTGTCGACCAATACCATCTCAAAGTTCAGTGGCAAGGGAAAACACACCACCACTTTCGCTACAATGCACGAGTTGGAGGAAAATACTTATTTGATAGATACGCCTGGTATCAAGGAATTCGGCTTGGTCTATACAGAGATTGAAGAAGTTGCGGGTTACTTTCGAGAGTTTAAACCTTTGCTGAACCAATGTCGTTTTAACAATTGTCTGCACCGCACTGAACCCAAATGTGTGGTGAAAGAAGCGGTGGCGAATGATGAGATTGCGATGTCTCGTTATGCCAATTACCTGCATATTTTGGACAATATTGAAGAGATAGATTATTGGGAGCGAAATAAGTAAATTGTTGTATTGCTGAATGGTTAAATATTTTCCAATACAAAGCAGTACAGCAATTTAACAATATAGCAATTCAGCCATAAAGCAATAAAAAAATGACCTTACACATCAAAAACATGGTTTGCCCTCGTTGTATTCGAGTGGTTAGAGAGGACTTACTCCAATTGGATTTGGAGGTCAATGAAGTCCGTTTGGGAGAGGCAGATATCAGCCCATTAGAAGGACA
>JBGCDY010000332.1:0-10141 GCA_045105835.1 Chitinophagales bacterium | reverse complement strand
CATCTGTATTGAGGGCGAATTTCCTTCACCTCACTAAAACAAAAATAGATACATGTCGAGAATCCCCAAAGTAACGAATGGAGTCGCTTTGGGGATTTTTTGAAGGATAAGCATTTTAATTAAGCAACTTATAGTGATAATCGCTTCCTCCACCATTTTTCCACAAAATAAATAAGGTTTAAAATTTTATTTATTTCATTAATAATGAACAAAATAAATCGCTTGATTTTTTTCAAATAAAATCTTCAATCCGCTTACTCCAACCCGTCTATCGAAATATCGCTGCTTATAACAATAGCAGGCAACAAATATGGAAGGTTAATTCAAATTCCAAAATTTATTCAGTTATGTCAATCAATACAAAAAAAAACTTATCCGAGAAATAAGGAATAGCAACAAGCATTTTTAGTAGCTTTTTTAGTTTTCACAGCAACCTGTTATAAGTCAGGGCTTTTTAATAACTCAACCAAATCTGTTGTCTTTGTGCCTCGTCCCAACTTCGGGGGAAAGCACCTTTTTCCAAAACTACTTCATCATAAGCTGCTTTCATTTGTTTTGCACAAGTATGATAAGGCATTTTGCCGACTCCCGTTCCCAAGCCCGTAATCGCAATCGTTTTGACTGCATTCTTGATAAAGCTTCCATCTTCAAATTCCCCATATTTGACCAACAACAAAACGGCTCGAAAAGCCAAATAAGCGTTCATCGTATTTTTCACAACTGCTGGAACCCGCATCGTTGGGGCTGAGATAAGGTAAGGTGTTTTGGGGTGGTCGGTTGCTACGATTTCAGCTTGTCCCACCAAGAGCTCTCCTTGGTGTTTTTGGCGAATCAATGCTTGTAAACGTGCTTGTACATGCCAGCCCAAATACCGAGATAGGAACAAATCCAAACCTCCATCCATAAACCCAAAAGAATTGGCGGGACTAACCATGGCATCACATTCGACATCAAAAATAGACCCTGTGAAGATGGTCAGATTTAAGGAATTTCCTTCAAAGGCTTCTGCCCATGCTTTGGTCATGGGAATGTTTCTGTCGACTAATACAATGTTCATTGTGAGAGGTTTGAAGTGTAAAACTACTGAAAAGATACAAAGAAAATATGTATCTTTATTCACCATAACAAAATCAATACATTAAAAATGAGTTTTCTAATAAAAACAGGCTACCTGATAGGCACTATCATCATCAGTTTTTATCTATATATCTGGGCTGCAGGATTTAAGAGATTAGGTCAGACTTCAATGGAGGAATTCAACGAAGAGGAAGAAAAGGAGGAAGACTTGGTAAATGAAACAGAGACTCGATGGCTCAATCATTTTGGTAAAACAATTTTTCTTTTACTCGGATTATTGATTTGGGCTTTGGTGGCAATTACCGTTGGTAGGATTGCTTCAGAAGTGACAGAAAATGCTGTTTTGAAGTGGTTTGTCTATATCGGTATGTACTTCTTTTTCCTTCGATTCCCTTTTGGTGTAGCGAATAAATCGGTAGTAAAAGCATATGGTTTCGAGCATTTTTTACAAAAAATCCCTTTCGCACTCACCATGATTGCTTGTTACATTGTATCCATTTGCTGCTATGATGTACTTCCCAATTTCTTAAAATGGCATTTGATGTTTTTGCCTTGATTTTTGTAAGGTAAATAATAGGGAGCGTGGACACTTAAACAGACCTGAGATTGTCGGCTTAACCTTCCTATCCATTCAGAAGGTACTTAGCAGTATGACACGTGGTTGTGATTGTGGTCTTTACCATACTATATCTAAAAAATGATTTACTGCTCAATACAATCGCCTTCATTAATTATTATCAAATATTTCCTCCTCCTTTGCTTTTCTCCTCCAAATAGCGATAGCTTGCGACTTGCGACCGAATGTTGGGAGTGGCTAAGTTGTGGGAGGTTTTGTAGGGATTGTTTTGGGTTTCGTTGATGATGCGTGCTTTCACATTGTCCGCCAATTGAAGGTCGATGATGTGGCGAAGTTCGGCATAAATTGAAGGTGACTTAATCGGAAATACGACCTCAATTCGGTGGTCGAGGTTTCGGGTCATCCAGTCTGCTGATGCCAAGTACATTTTTTCTTTTCCGTCATTCGCAAAAATATAGATACGGGCGTGTTCTAAGAATCTATCCACAATGCTGATGACTTCAATGTTTTCGCTTTGCCCCTCAATGTTGGGTACCAAGCAGCAAATTCCTCTGCATATAATCTGAATTTTTACGCCCGCATTGTTCGCCTTATAGAGTTTTTCTATCATGGCTGTATCTTGCAGGCTATTCATTTTCAGAATCATGTAAGCCTCCTTACCCTCTTTCGCATTTGTGATTTCTTGCTCTATGCGTTGGACAAGTCCCGTTCGGGTATTGAAGGGCGAAATCATCAACTGTTTCGTTTTGGGGACAATGATTTTGCGCTCCAAAATATCAAACACCTGTGAAGCCTCTTTTCCTATTTTTTTGTCGCCTGTCAAAAGCGCATGGTCACAATAGATTTTCGCCGTTTTCTCATTGAAGTTGCCCGTTCCGAGGTAGGTATAATAGCGTTTTTTACCCTCTTCAATTCTGCGAACCAAGCACAATTTGGTGTGTACTTTGATGCCTGGATAACTGTAAATGACCTTTGCCCCTGCTGCTTCCAATCTTTCGCCCCAAGAAATATTGGAGGCTTCGTCGAACCTTGCTTTCGCTTCAATAAAAGCTACTACTTTTTTGCCTTTTTTGAGGGCAGTGAGTAGTGCGTGACCAATATCTGAATCGTCTGCCACTCGGTAGAGCGTGATTTTGATGGCATTGACGAGTTCATCTTCCGAAGCCTGTGCGATGAATTGCGACACATATTGGTACGATTGGTAGGGGAAATGAAGCATATAGTCTTTTTGGGCGATGGCTTCAAGTAGGTTGTCAAACTGCTCCAATTCGGGGTGGGTCAATGGAGGGAGTTCTTCATTGTGAAAATCTGTGTTTTGGAGAGGGTCAGGAAAACCAAAGAAATCACTAAAGTTGTGGTACTTCCCCCCTGCTACCAAATCGAATTTGGACAGGCGAAGAATTTCGGTAATTTTCTTCAAAAAGTCCTTGGGCATTTTTTCGTCGTACAAAAAACGGCTTTCGATATTCGTTTTGCGGTTCGCCAGACTTTCTTTGATTTTTTCCAATAGGTTGCCCACAAATTCGTCTCCGATATGCAAATCTGCATCCCTTGACACCTTGACCGAATAGGCTTCAACCTGTTCACAATCTGGAAACAATATAGGCAAATTGAAGCGAATCACATCGTCCACAAAGAGTACGTGGTGTTTGTCTTCCTGCTGGGGAAGTAGCACAAACCGTTTGATAGGCTTTGAAGGGATTTGCAGAATCTTGTATTCTTTTTGGTTTCCTTTGGTCAGGCGAACCACAAGGTAAAGCTGTTTGTCCTCCAAAAATGGCGGTTTTTCGGTTTCGTTGATGGCTTGTATCTGTAGGAGGGGCTGTATATTTTCTTCAAAAAAACGCTTTGTATAAGCTGCTTGACTTTCGTCTAACTGTTTGTCGTCAATTAGATGAATATTATGGGTTGCCAATTCTGGGAGGATTTCTTTTTTGAATATGCGTCCCAGTTCAGATTGTTGTTTGTTGACGGTTTTGTAGATGTTTCGGAGCAGTTTTTTGGGGCTTGCAGCGAGGATCTCTTTGGTTTCTTTTTTGGAGGCTTTGTCGAGTTGGGTTAGTTTACGAACGCTCGCCACCCGAACTTTGAAGAATTCATCTAAGTTGTTGGAGTAGATTGCCAAAAATTTGATGCGTTCGTACAAGGGTACACTTGGGTCTTTGGCTTCTTGCAAAACCCTGTGATTGAAGGACAACCAACTAATTTCACGGTTTTCAAAGGAGTAGGCAGCCATAGGATATTGCAGGTTGAAGTGAAGACAAAGTCAATGTTTGAAGGTGTAAAAATAAGGATTTTAGTTTAGTCTACTTTAAGGAAAGTTTATTTCAGTGTTAAGGTTCGGGAAAAACGGAGTGATTGTGAAATAAGTGACACTTTCAAAATAATTCAGACGAATTAGGAATGCTATCAATTCTAAATCTTTTTTGCGTTTGAACTTCTACTTTGGATTTGAGTTTTCACTAAAAAAGCCCACATCCTTTCGGGTGTAGGCTATAAACGGTTAGGTAAACTAGCGTAAATTTTTTGTTGTTAATTTTCGCTGCAATCGTTTTCCAAGAGCATTTTGGCAGCCATGTTGTCTCCCAATTGTTCTGCTCGTTTGAAGTCTTTGCAACTTGAAGTCATATCATTGAGTGCGATGTATGACATTCCTCTTTGGTAGTAAGCAACTGTATTTTTAGGGTTTAACTCAATCACTTTTCCGAAATCTTCCAATGCTTTTCGGTGGCTTTTGAGTTGTGAAAGTGCCTTGCCACGTATGAGGTAGGTCGTTTCGTCATTTTGATTCAACTGAACTGCTCTATCTAAGTCTGCAATGGCTTGATTGTAAAAGCCTAAATTTGCTCTTGCAGTCCCTCTATTGGCATAGACGCTTTTGAACTTAGGGTTTAGGCTAAGTGCTTTGTCAAAGTCTGCAACGGCTTCTTTGTCCTTGCCCAGTTTGCTGTACGCCAATCCTCTGTTGTTGTAGGTTTCGGCATTGTCATCTTCTAACCTGACGCTTTTGTTGAAGTCGTTGAGAGCTGCTTGGTAATCGCCTGTTTTCATGTAGGTTTCACCTCTATAATTGTAGGCTATGACATGATCAGGATTGATAAGCAATGCCATGTCAAAGTCACTCAAAGCACCATTGAAGTCGTTGAGCATTGTCTTGACTTTTGCACGATTGACAATAGCGGCATTGAATCCTTTCTTCAATTCTATGGCTTGGTCATAATCCTTAATAGCTCCTACATAATCCCCTACTGCTGCTTTGAGTGCAGCTCGGTTGTTGTACGCCAAAGCATAGTTGGCATCAATCGCAATGGCAATGTGGAAATCTACCGCCGCTGCTTTGTTGTCTTTTAATTGATAGTGCATTGCGCCTCGTTCATTGTATGCTTCAATGTATTTTGGATTGAGGTCAATTGCTTTATTAAAGTCTTCAATAGCAGCATTAGGCTCTCTCAACTTGCTGTATGCCAAACCTCTGAAATAGAAAGATTCTGGGTTTCCTTTGTCAATTTCGATGGCTTTGTTCAGATTGGTCAGTGCCAAGTCTATTTTATTTTCTTCGATATAGACTCTTCCCAAGTGGTAGTAGGCATCGGCATATTTAGGTTCGATATTGACCACTTGTTTGAAGGATTTCGCTGCTTCACGGTAATTATCCAGGTTGAAATGCGCCAATCCTTTTCCATAATAGGCTTGTTCGTACTCATCGTCCAATTCTATGGCTTTTTCGAAGCTCTCAATTGCTTCGTCGTGTTTGTCCATAGATAGTTGGTAGTTTCCCTTACTGTAATATGCCAGCTTAAATTCAGGATTTTGGCGGTCACTGACCAACATCAAATCTCCATTGTCGCTAGTACTTGCCAATAAGTTATCAGCAGAATCTTGGAAGTAGTTGATACTCAATTGTGGGTTGAGGTCAATCGCTTTGTCCAAATCTGCCATCGCTTCTATGTGTTTTTCTACTTTGGCATTGGATACCGAACGGTAGTAGTAGGCTGCACTATAATTAGGCGCAATGCTCAATGCCTTGTCGAAATCTGCAATAGCTGCTTGGTGTTGTTCGAGTTTGGCTTTGACCTGCCCTCGTTTGAGGTAGTTTTCTTGTCCTTTATTATTGATGACAATGGCTTGGTCAAAGTCTCCAATCGCTCCTGCATGTTGATTTAATAGGGTTTTGATTTCTCCTCTCAAAGAATAGCCCTTATCGTCTTTTAATCGCAATGCTACATATTTGTTGATGTCGTCCAGTGCACTCTTATAATTTCCAGCCAAGATTCTGAGTTCACTTCTTTCATAGAGAGCATTGGCATATTCAGGATCTTTTCGTAGAGCAGTAGAAACGTCTTTAATGGCTTGGTTATAATCTTTCATAGATTTGAATGCCTTTGAACGGTGGTAATAGACCGAGGCATAGTCGAATCCTGTACTGATTGAATAATCAAAATCTTCAATAGCTCCTTCGTAATCACCAATACCTGCACGGGCATTTGCTCTATTGAAATAACTTAAAATATGTCCTTTGTATAAGCTGATAGACTTATCAAAATCTACGATTGCACCCAAATAATTTTTTCGTGCCACTCGAAGCAAGCCTTTGTTGTAGTAGGCTTCCTGGTAGTTTTCGTCCAATTTAACCGCCATTTCGAGGTCTTGAATTGCTCCAACGTAGTCTTTCAATGCTGCTTTTACAATTCCTCGTTTGTTGTAAGCAATCTTGTCTTCCTCATCAATCTTGATTACCACATCCAAATCTTCCAATGCTCCCTTATAGTCCGACATGGCTATTTTGGTATTACTTCTTTTGTAGAAGGTTTCCTTGTTGTTGATGTCCATACCAATGGCGATGTGGTAGTCAAACAAAGCATCATCATAGTCTCCCATTGCAGCTTTGGCATCCGCACGGTTGTTGTAAGCATCTTTATCGTGCTTGTTTTTTTCGAGCAATGTGTCAAAATCTTTGATGGCTCCTTTGTAGTCTGCCAAAGCAATTTTGGCCTGTCCTCGCTCTATCAAAGCAGTTCTATCTTCATCTTTTATCGAAAGCACTTTGTTGTAATCGTTCAGTGCTTCCTTGTATTTTTCAATTGTATATTGAGTCTTTGCCCTATTTGCATACGCTTCTGCATAGGTATTGTCAATATTGATGGCTCTGCCAAAATCTGAGATCGCTTTTTTGTATTCATAAAGCTTGACATAGGCAAGTCCTCTATTCAAGAAAGCTTCCTTGTCCTGTGCATTTCTGCTAAGTATTTGATTGTAGGTATTGATGGCACTTTCATGGTCATTGTAAGAAGATTTCAATAGACCGATCACAAACATGGTTTGCTTTTCTAAGGCAGGGTCGTTATTCTTGGCAGTGACATCAGCAGAATTTTTATTGTAGTAAGAATCCTTCAATTTTGGATTTATAGCCATTGCCTTTTTGAAGTCTCCAACTGCTTCATCATATTTACCCAAAGCGGACAATACTTTTGCTCGTTCGTCAAAAACTTCTGCTTGGGTGCTGTCCAATTCGATGGCTTCATTGAGGGTTGTCAATGCTTCTGTATAATTCCCTTGATGCAATTGCAGCTTACCTTTCGTTTGGTAAGCTTTCATATAGGTAGGCTGATCTGCAATGGCTTGTTGGACATTGGTCATTGCCTCGTCAAATTTGTTTTGAGCAATCAAAGATTCACTCTTTGCCAAACGAGCATCCACAAATTTTGAGTCCGCCGCAAGTGTTTTATCATAATCCTCAATAGCATCCTTGAAGTCATTCATGGCAGCTTTTGCCTTTCCACGACCATAATATGCCTCCGTAAAATCGGGATTGAGTTCTAAGGCTACGGTGAAATAAGCATGGGCAACCTCATAGTTTCCCTCCTCAAATTTTTGCATAGCTTTGTTGTACCAATCTTGGGTCATACCCAGTTCAAAGTCGTCGGGATTGGTCTGAGAATAGAGTTCAGTAGGTGCCAATAAGCAAATCGGCAGTGAAACAATGAGTAGTAAACTAAGGATGTATGGCTTCTTCATGAGATTTGGGATTTAATAAGTAAATAAAACAGATGGGTTAGTCAATACAAGAAATAAATTATACCGAAATTACTATTTTTTTAATAAAAAAAATAGCACTTTGATGAAACATTTTTGAGTTATACTCGTATGTGCTTCAAATAAGCTTTTATACTTATGTAGGTTGAACAAAAAATCCCTTTAATTCTAAGTCTCATAAACAAGACGAAAAACATCAATTTATATTTATCTGAGATACTTAAATAAAAATAAATCCCATCTGTTTTTTACTCCATCTTCAATAGAACTTGGTTCTTTTCTACTGCATCTCCCACCTTTACTTCAATGCTTGCTACAATTCCCTCCCCTGGAGACTTCAATACATTCTCCATTTTCATAGCTTCTAGCACCAATACGGCATCCCCTTTTTCGACTTGATCACCTGCTTTTACTTTGATCTCCAACACTAAACCAGGCATCGGAGCTTTCACCTCGTTTACTTTTTGACTAACCGCTGCACTGATCCCCATTTTGTCCAACAACAAATCCATTTTGTCTTGCAATGCCACTTCATAGCTTTCACCATTGATAGACAAAACCACCGTCTTGGCAGATAAGTCAGTAGAAACTACTTCAATATTGTAGGATTGGTTGTTTTGAATGAGGTGAAATTTGCCTTCTTTGGGAGAAATGAGATCCCAATCTTGAGGCATATTATCGAGGTCAATATCGAAATTGAAGTTGTTGTTTACTTTTGCTTTATACATTTTGTTGAAATTTTGATTTCTGCGAAATTAAGAAAATTTTGTACGCTAAGAAATGGTATAAATGCCAAAAGCCGAATACTCGGAGGAGTATTCGGCTTTTCATTCAAACTTTTACAATTCGCCTGCTTATTCATTGCACAAGCCCATCCAACCCCACATACTGGGATAATTCAATACTTCACATTCTACAAGATTTGGATTGTCTTTTTGTTTTGCATTGAAGGTTTGGCTAAAAACAGCTAATTGTTCTTTACTCAGACTACTTACCAAAGTTGCAGCTACTCTCGCCTCAGTGGATTCGGCAGAAATCACCTCTTTGGGAAAACACACAATGATTCCCAAGTACTTTTTGACCAACTCAGCATCTAAGTCCTGCAATACGAGTGATTTCATGGCTGTTTCGGACAAAATAGGAATAGTCGAATTACCAGGAGGCATTTGACGTTTTTGGGCGAAAACATCGTTTGCAGAAAAAAGGAATAGGAAAGCAGTAAGGCTTAAAATAGAAACAAAAGATGAAATTTTGTTCAACATGATAATACAGTTTTTAAGGTAAAAAAATAGAGTGCTTGATTGCTTATCATGGCTGCAATATCGCTGCAAATCCCAATTGCCTCAACTATATTCTACCAACTGCATGAATCCTTCTACAAGCGCATAAAAAAAGAGCAGATTCAAAATCGAACCTGCCCTTTTGCGACATTTTTGAAGTACAAAAACACCGTTTGTAATTTTTTATTCTAAGAAACTGCCATTGGCACTTCCATCAACAAAACCCGTGCATCCTCACTTGCTTCAATGTCAAAAGCTTCCGTTTCCCACAAGCCAAAGCCATCTCGTTTGTCGAGTTCCTGCCCTTCGATTTTGACGCTTCCTTCCAAGACAAAAGCATAGACACCATTCGTTTTAGGCGCATTCACCTCATAAGAAATGCGTTTGCCTTTCTCCAGTTTGCCCATATGAAACCACGCATTTTGGTGTGCCCAAACACCTTCGTCATCTGCACTTGGCGAAAGGATTTGTTGCAGTTCGTTTTGGCTCGATTCATTCAGAGTAATTTGGTCATAGCGAGGCTTGACATCCCTTTTGTTGGGAAACATCCATATCTGCAAGAATTTCACTTCTTTGTCTGCATTTCGGTTCTTTTCGCTGTGAAAAATCCCTGTTCCTGCACTCATCACCTGCACATCTCCTTTTTTGATGACTCCTACATTGCCCATGCTGTCTTTGTGTTCCAAATCTCCCTCCAAAGGAATCGAGATAATTTCCATATTGTCATGTGGGTGCGTACTGAATCCCCTTGCTGCTGCTACAGAATCATCGTTCAATACCCGCAAAACACCAAAGTTCATGCGTTGTGGATTGTAGTAATTCGCAAAGCTAAAGCTGTGGTGAGAATCCAACCATCCATGGTTGGCATGTCCTCTCGTTTGTGCTTTATGCAATACTGTTTTCATTGTTTGTTCCTCCTTGTTTGGTAAATGATTAAATCCTACTTGCTCCATTAAGCGGTTGTAGGTTGAAGTTTGTGAAGCCAAAGCCGTTACACCTGTGGTAGCAGCCAAGCCCAATAGAGAGTTTTTAAGAAATTTTTTACGGTTCATAGTCTCTTTTGTTTATTTAGTGTTGCAACATTCAATGTTTAAACATTGTTTTGTGAAAAAGAGAAAAAAGACAAACAAGGTCTTTTTTGAGGGTAAAACGGTAGGAATACTTTGTTATTAAG
>JBGCDY010000331.1:0-5445 GCA_045105835.1 Chitinophagales bacterium | reverse complement strand
GCTTAGAACCTTTTGATTTCGGAAATGGACAAGATGGTTTATTTGTATTGAAGGGCAATCCAGCTTTGGCAGGAACAGCCTTAGACGATGCAGTATTTGGTACGCTCTTATTGCCGAAAGCAGGCGCACCTCGTTCTGTAGATTTATGGCCGATTTTTCATACAGGCGCACCCAACTTCCCACCATACCAATTGGCAACAGGCAAACAAGGAGGCAATCCTCTGACCTCAGGTAAGCCATTTATCAATAACTTCTTGCCTTCTGGTGGAGATGTACTTCGAGTGAACATGGCAGTACCAGTAACAGCAAGAGACAGTGAAGATTTTAGTCCTTTAGGAGTTGTGCAAGCAGCCGTTTTGGGCTTGGTAGATCCTCGCTTCAATGACAGTGCTGACCTTGAATTTATTCCTAATATGGATGGATTCCCGAATGGTCGCCGATTGGAGGATGATGTTACACGAATTGAGTTACAAGCAGTTTCAGGAATTGTATTGGCTGCAATTGGTTTGTGGTACGATGATTTTGACGGCATGAACCCTGTATCACAAGATTTGATTGATGTCTTGTCTTACTCCACAGGTGTAGACGAAAATGATGCACCCTTTAGAGCTTCTTTCCCTTATGTGGCAGCACCTTGGAGAGGAACAGAAGCAGGTCAATAATAAATGTTGAGACTACAGAAGTCTTCAAGACTTAAGTAGCTTGAACGTCACTATTTAATAATTATTGAGAAGCTTGTATTACCTGTTCTTTTTCTTGATAAAAAGAACCAAAAATCAAAGCCTGTCCCGAGACCTCGGGAACCTGAATGTATTGCTTAACGCAAAAAAAGAAAAAATGGGCTAAACAGCTTGAAACTTGTCATTGCTTCGCTCTGCCTTCAAACAACAATCTGTTCTTAACGCCCATTTTCCCTTTTTTTACTACAATCCATAAGGGTCGGGTCTTATCCCAGTCATTCTTTTCATTGAAGATTCTTTAATGCTGAATAGAAAATCTGAACTTAAAAATTATCAATTCAATTATAAAATTCAACAAATGAAATCAATAAAATTCAATATAACCTCCAAAGCAATCCAGCTATTGCTTTTAATCTTAGTGCCATTGATGGCAATCGGATCAAGTCACCGAGAAGCACCCCTTATTTCGGACGACCCATTGGCAGACAATACAGATGTTTATGCTTTTGTGAGTCCTGACAATCCAGATATGGTCACCATCATAGCAAACTATATTCCAGCAGAGCTTCCTCATGCAGGGCCGAATTACTACACCTTTGGTGAGAACATTCGCTACGAAATCCATATTGACAACAATACCGAAACGGCTGGTGACGACATCGTTTACCGAGCCACATTTACCCGTACCAACGAAGACCCAACAACCTTCTTCAATATCAGATTGGGACAGCAAAACATCAAAGCAACTTATACCCTCGAAAGAAGCACTGACGGAGGAATGAACTTTGAAGTCATCGTAACCGATGGTGTCGTACCTCCCAACAATATTGGACCTCGTTCTATTACAGGAGGAGCAGGTTTAGGAGTGATGGATTATGCAAATATCATGCAGTCAGCCATTACGACAGCTTCAACAGGTGAAACCGTATTTTGTGGCCCTGTAGATGATCCTTTCTATGTAGATTTAGCAGGAATCTTCGACTTGGGAGATTCTCCTCGACAAGATGGACAAGCCGTAGATGGTTTGGCATTTTTGAACACACACGCAATCGCAATACAAATTCCTATTTCTACATTGCAGAAAGATGGAAAAAGCGTGAGTGAAGCAACAAATATTTTAGATGGAGATTTTGTAATAGGCGTTTGGGCATCAGCGAGTCGCCCTCAAATCAGAACCCTTCAAATGGGTGGCGGAATGACTTATAGCGGAGACTGGGTGCAGGTTTCTCGATTAGGTATGCCATTGACCAATGAGGCAGTTGTTCCTATTGGAGCAAAAGACGAGTGGAATGCCCTAACTCCTTACAATGAAAATCCTGAACACTATGAATACTTCTACAATCCAGAATTGGCATTGTACATGGACGACGACCAATTTGGAACGGCAGTCCCTGCGTTTTCGCCACTTCGAGTTCAAAGAGCCTCTTTACCAGGTTTGACTTCTGCATTGGGTTTGGACCCTTTCGATTTCGGAAATGGACAAGACGGTTTGTATGTATTGAAGGGCAATCCAGCCTTGGCAGGAACAGCCTTAGATGATGCCGTATTTGGTACATTGTTGTTGCCGAAAGCAGGCGCACCTCGTTCAGTAGATTTATGGCCAATTTTTCACACAGGCGCACCCAACTTTCCACCTTACCAATTGGCAACAGGCAAAGAAGGAAACCCTTTGAATGCAGGTAAACCTTTTATTCACAACTTCTTGCCAAACGGTGGTGACATGCTTCGATTAAACATGGCAACACCTACTACTGCAAGAGACAGCGAAGATTTTAGCCCATTGGGAGTGGTTCAAGCAGCCGTTTTGGGCTTGGTAGATCCTCGTTTCAATGACAATACCGACCTTGAATTTATCCCCAATATGGATGGATTTCCGAATGGCCGCCGATTGGAAGATGATGTGACACGCATTGAATTACAAGCAGTTTCAGGAATCGTATTGGCTGCAATTGGTTTGTGGTACGATGATTTTGACGGAATGAACCCTGTTTCTGAGGACTTATTGAACGTATTGACTTACGCTACAGGCGTAAACGAAAATGACCTTCCATTCCAAGCGAGTTTCCCTTATTTGGCAGCACCTCACAGTGGAACAGGTGCAGGTAGTGGCAAAGAAATCATTGAAGAGGTGGTTTGTGCAGCCATTCTCAATGAGCAGTTGATTTGTGACGAACCAAATGGTACTTACACGGTCAACGTTTGGTTAGATGGAGGCGAAGCACCTTTCACTGTATCAGGAAGTTTTAATGGAGAAGTAGGAAACCAAGAACCTTTCGTGATTGGACCTTTCACAGATGGCACTACTTATGAAATTTATGCAGTGGATGCCAATGGATGCGAAGTTTCATTTGTATCAGACCTCATTGCTTGTACCAAATTGCCTATCGAATTGTTGGCTTTTGAAGGAGAAGTTCAGAAAGAAGGAAATTTCTTGAATTGGACAACTGCCACCGAAACCAACAATGCTTATTTCACTTTGGAGCGTTCATTGAACGGAACTGATTTTGAAGCCATCGCTAAAATAGTTGGCGCAGGAAGCACTTCAAATAGTAACAACTACGACTTCTTAGATCGAAAAGCTCCCGCAGGTACAAGCTATTATCGATTGAAGCAAACGGATTTTGATGGGAGGTCAGAGTCCTTCAAAACCATTGCTTTGAACAGAGGAGAACGCAGCATTAATTTGACCATTGAAGGCGTAGAAACACAGTCACAAAGCGGCTTGGTTTCACTTCGCTTCAATTACCACAGCGAAAAAACTTTGGATGTGATGGTCTATGATGCCGTAGGAAAACTATTGTATGCAGGCAAAGCATCGGCTGCAAAAGGGGAAAATACGCATCAAATGGATTTTACAGCAGCATCTCGTGGCATGTATATTTTGACCATCACAGATGGAACAGAAGTAGCAAGTACGAAGATTCTTAAACAGTAGTAAAACAGACCAAACTAAACTAGGAAATATAGATAAGGATTAGCTAAGGAAAGGAAGTAGGTGGTTCAAACTTGCTTGCTTCCTGCCCTTAGTTTTTTTTTAACGCAAGAATGGATTTGATTACCGCACATAATCCAAACCATCTTCAGGTTTTCATGACAAAAATTTCACAAGAAATAATTACAAAATCGTCCAATTTAAAATTCTAAAAACAATGCAAATCATCATCAAAAAATATATCCTCGCAGCAATCGTATTAATCAGCCTTCAATTTACGGCTTGTCAGCAAAACAACAATGTCACGACTGCAATGACAGGGACTGCAATACAAGAAGAAAAAAACAAGGAAACTTCAAAGTTGGAAATTCCTGAATTATTGACCAGAAAAGGCGCAATTGCAGAATTGAGTGAATGGGACTATGTCCAAAAAACGGTCAAGGAACTCAACGAAAAAATCAAAAGAAATCCTACTGACCACAAATCTTCCATTTACTTGGCACTCATCTACATGCAAGAAGCACGCATCACAGGCGAACACCCTTATTACTATCCTGCTGCTCTCAAAATTTTGGATCATGTAATCGCCCAAAAACCTGAAAAAAAGCAATTGCATTTTCAAGCATTGGTGAGTCAAGCATCGGTTTATTTATCACAGCACGAATTTGAAAAAGCATTGGAAGTGAGTAAAGAAGCGTTGGTGATTGAAGACTACGATGCACAAGTATATGGTGCATTGTGTGATGCCAATGTAGAGTTGGGTAACTACGAAGAAGCCGTGAAAATGGCCGACAAAATGGTGAGCATTCGCCCAGATTTGCGTTCTTATTCAAGAGTCTCTTACCTCAGAGAACTACACGGAGACTACAAAGGAGCAATTGAAGCAATGAAATTAGCCGTATCTGCTGGATTACCAGGCGATGAAGCTACGGCTTGGTCACGCATCACCCTCGGCGATTTGTACCGAAATTATGGCGATGTCAAAAATGCTGAAATTGAATACAAAAGAACTTTACAAGAACGTCCAAATTATGCGTTTGCGACTGCAGGTTTGGCAAAACTCGAAATCTCCAAAGGCAACTATACTACTGCAAAAAAACTACTGAACGAAGCCGCAGAAGTAATGCCTGAATTTTCGTTTTACGAAACATTGGCAACAGTCAACCAATTGGAAGGTAATACAAATGAGGTGAACAAACTGAACAGCGACTTGATTGAAATGCTTCAAGAAGACCAAGAAAGCGGTCACAATATGGATTTGGAATTGGCAAACATTTATTTGACTTTGGACAACAATCCCGAAAAAGCATTGACTTACGCAGAACGTGCTTACAAAGAACGCCCTGACAATATTACGGTCAATCAATCAATGGCAAAAATCTACTACAAAAAAGGCGATTTTGAAGCGGCTGCAAAACACATTGACAAAGCCCTTCAAACCAATTTCAAAGACCCAGAATTATTGTGTTTGGCAGGTTTGGTAAAGCACAAAATAGGGGCTAAAACCGATGGAATTTCTTTGATGCAACAATCTATGGCTTTGAATCCGCAGATGAACAATGAATGGACAAAAGAAGCAAAAGCTATATTGTAAAACCTACATCGATAGGAAAATGAGGAAATAAAAGACAAGTTTATCGACTGAGTTGACATTAAAAAAAGTTCTTCCTAAAAATTGAAAAACCTATAATTTTGAAAATGCAAATAGTCAAAATAGATAGTATTCAAAAGAAGGAAGAACCAAGTTCTTTGAAGATTCGAAAAAGATATGTTCGTCGGGAAAATCTTACTCCTGATATTCGTTTAGAATTAGGGATAATGGGATTATCTCCT
>JBGCDY010000330.1:0-3741 GCA_045105835.1 Chitinophagales bacterium | reverse complement strand
CTATTAAAAGAGGTCATTGCTGCGGAAGCTTCAATGGAAGAACCTTACTGGAAAATTATTGCATTATACATAGAACAGAAACAATATGATAAGGCTATTGCATTGTTTCCACAGATGCAAGAATTATTTGAAATCAATCCTGCCGAATTTTTAGTATATGATGGCTACACCGATTTCTGGGAATCAGAAATTTACCTCAAATGGGCCTTGACTAATCCTATTGATAGCACCAAACTACACTTGAAATAAAGTTTAAAATATTATTTTTATTTTTTTATTTGACATGTAACCTTTCCAAAAACGCTCCGTATCATAAAGTAAGAATGTCATTTAATTGTAAAAAAATAATATTCTAAAAATAAGCCCACCTTATCATTTCCCTTCATTTACAAGCCTATACTGAATTATAAATAGATATTCCATATATTTATTTATTTGTAACGTCACATAAACCTTTTCCCTATAATTTGATTTCAAATTAAGTTATGTATTTTTATGTGAGCTATTTCATCACCCGAAACGTTTTTTAGCCATGATCAAGTATTATCTAACCCAAATCCCCTTTTGGCTATATTGTTGTAGCCTTATGTTAATCACTTTACCGCAAGCGTCTTTCGCCACCAATCAGAATGGATGCAAAAAGGTTAAAACTGCCGATTTTAGCCATACCCAGTTACTCATCAAAGTAGCTAAGGGCTTTGATTTTGAAATTGATGACGATGAGGCGGATGTTTTTGCAGTCCAAAGAATGCTCTTTGAATTGCATAAGTTGGTCAAAGATTCGGATATTATTTCTGTAAAGAAACCCGACCTTCAATTAACTTCTACCAAAAACAGTTTGTATGTTTTTGAGTTCAAACCAGTTCCAAATATCAATAACTTGATATCTCAGGTTCAAAGTTTGCACTTTATTGAAGCTGCCAAAAAAGTAGCTATTGAATAGCTATTTTTTCAACAACACTATCTCAATTCTCCTATTTTTAGCTTTTGCTTCCTTTGTTTTCTTTTTCACTTCAGGTTTGTACTCACCATGCGTCGTAGCAGACAAATACTTGGGACTAATGCCTTTGGAGACGAAATATTGAACAACAGCCAAAGCTCTTGCTGCACCCAACTCCCAATTTGTATCAAACTTACGGTTTTTTCTACCTACTGGGTCGATGTCTGTATGCCCTTCGACTTGTACATAGTTATAATTACCGCTCCCCAATGAGTCTTTAATCATTTTGACATACTCATCTAAAGTAGATTGAAATTTACCTTCAATCTTGTTTTGTCCAGATTTGAAAAACACCTTACCACGTAATTCATTCGGTATGATGATTTTCGTAATCTTGCGTTTTTCTAATTCACGGATAAGATTCATATTTGAAGATTGAAGCGAGTCAATCAGCAAGTAATTGGAAGAACTGAGCGAATCCTTTTCGTCTTTTAGTTTGAAATATTCCATTTCCAAACTATTAAGGTAAATGATTCGCCTTTCTTGAGCAGTTTGTAAAGAATCTTTTTGTTGTGACAATACGCTAATATCGTAGTCTTGGTCACGCAAGTCTATCAAAAATATTGCAGCTATCAATATGAAAATCAAGGCCAAAGTCGCCATTATATCCAATAATCCAATGGGGCCTATCCCCTCATCATTTTCAAAATCTATCATAGGAAATCAGGAAAATTAAGATGAAAATTAAAATCTTTCAACACCAATGTGGTATGTAAAGTGAGCAAACATATTTGAGTAATGAATCCCTTATCAAACACCTTTTGCAGCTGCCAAATCACGAATCAATTTGTTCAAACTAATGTTGATTTGTACAAACAACTCCTCAAACATCTTTTCTCTTGCACCAACATAACCTGTCAAAGTTTGGTGTGATAGATTCACCTGTTTCCCAATAGTCTGAAGTGTCTCTCCTTTTTTGGTATAGTCTTCAGAAAGCCCCAAATAAGTACGTTGTTGTTGTTGAAGATTTCCATTCAATTGAAGTAAAGTCTCTTGTATATGTTGCAGTTCTTTGGTAAATGTTGCCACTCGATGCTCAAACCCAGAAGCATTGCTATCCAGGCTTTGTACTGCCGATTGTATATTCGTTACCAAGTTCATCACATTACCCTGACTACTATATAATCTTTCCGTCGAATCCTTCAGTAATCCTGCTGCCTCCTGCAATCGCTCAGTAGCATTCTTCATTGTTTGTGGCAGTATTTTCTCAATACTATCCGCAATCGCTTCGTGCATCGAAAAGCTTTGTTCTTTACGGTAATAAGGCAAAATACGAAGCATCGAAACCTCCTCCAATCGAGTAATAAGACTGTGTTGTAAATTCTTAACTGCCAACAACATAAAACCCAATATCAAAGAAGATATCACCCCCACAATACTCGTTCCCAATGCTTTATCCAATCCACCAATGATGGAAGATATATCATTATAAGAAGCAGAAGGAGCACCTGTTGGGCTTGCCTTCAATGCGCTTTCAAATCCTTGTGCGGATTGTATGATTCCGAGAAATGTTCCCAAAAGCCCTACAAATATCATCGAATTGGCAATGTATCGAATCATGTTACCCGATACTCGGTACCGTTCTTCCACGATTTTGGACATCTGCTGTTCCTTGATTTCAGCATTCAACATCGCCAAAGAAGCTACCTTAGTAATACGCTCTTTGACCCAACTTTCGGGTAGAGAACCTTTGATGTCTTCCAAGTTTTCCTTTGAAAGAATAGTAGACGTTTCGACCGTATCCAAAGCACTTGACTCTCGCTGCAATTTCAACAGCAAACTAATCAACATAATTGTAGCGACAACGAATAAGGACGAAATCAGCACACTAATGTGCAGATTGTTAGGAGAATAGATAAAACCTGCAAAATACAGTATTACGGAACTCGCAACGTACATCAATATACCAAGCAGCAGTGTAGAATATGCAGAGAACTTTGAATTCATGCTTTTAGTGTTTTTAGTTTAACGTATTAGGGTGAAATAAACCGATTGAAGTGAGGTGGAAGGTGCGGAAGAAAAATAGATTTTACTTCCAAAATTAATGGGTTGTTAAGGCTTATTATTTTTATTTGGATATTTATCGCTGCGAATATAACCGAAATTAATTACTTTAGGAATGAATGAAAATTAAAATTTGAAGAACGGTTTATCTATCAGTTTCTTCTCTTTACTTCAAATAAAACTAAAATGATGTAAATCATAATATTAAACAGTATAAAACAACGCACTGAGTAGTATCATATTTACCTCAACAATTAAAACTCTCCAATCACCTATTTATCAGTGTAATTTTAATTCTCATTTTAATTTTAATTCATTGCTTATTCTTCATAAAAAGACGTTTTTTGAGCTGCCATTTCTACAATAATTGGCGCAGGGGTAAATCGCACACCAAACTTATCCCGCAATTTCTCCAAACGCTTCAAAGCCATAGGCAAACCCAAACCGTCCAAATACCTGAAAGGTCCGCCCGTAAAAGGAGGAAATCCCAAACCCAAAATAGCTCCTAAATCACCATCTTGTGGCGAAAAAATAGTCCCTTCCTCCAAACAATAAGCCGCCTCGTTGACCACTGCCATCATCAATATTTGGCGAATTTGTTTGGTTTTGAACAAGGTTCTTTCCTTTTCTACTCCTCCAAAAAAGTCATACACATCTTCATCCACTATACCCACACGACGTTTACCCGTCTTGGAGTGATAACTATAAAAACCATTCAAATTTTTGCGTCCCCGATA
>JBGCDY010000329.1:0-6046 GCA_045105835.1 Chitinophagales bacterium | reverse complement strand
AGGGTGAGTGTTATTGGAGGGTGAAGGGAATGTAGTGAAAAACAGAATCATAAATATTTCACTATCAAATCATTAAAGAACCATTGTAGTAAGTAAGGCTTCAAAATTCAATTTGCGAAGCATTTGACTCACCTATCATTTTGTGGAGAGATTCTCCTCATTCATTGCAGTGAATTACTACATTTACCAGTTTTCAAACACAACTCTATCCACTTTTTACCTCACAATATTACTTTTTATTCGCTATGAATCAAACACTTGTAATTCATAGCATCTAATCTCTTTTTTGGTCACACAAAAATTGTAAAAGAAGCAAAAAATAAAACTGCTATCTTGTGGAGTAGAATTTTTGACCAAAAAATAGAAAAATCAATGAAGAGTATTTACATCGTTCTTGCCTGTTTGGTGATAGGGTTAATTGTGCTTTTAGCAGCTTGCCAAAATTCAGCTAAGGAACAACCCAAACAAGCATCTGAGACCAACACAGACAGCCCTGAAACTCCTACAATAGAGAAACCCTTGACTCCCGATTGGCACAAAAATGCCACCATTTATGAGGTGAATCTTCGCCATTATACTCCAGAAGGAACTTTCAAAGCATTTGAGGCACATATCGACCGATTGAAAGAATTAGGTATTGACATTCTGTGGTTTATGCCCATTCACGAAATCAGTGTAAAAGAACGCAAAGGAGAATTGGGAAGCCCTTATGCAGTGACAGACTACAAAGGAACCAATCCTGATTTTGGTACAATGGAGGATTTCAAACACATGCTCAAAGCCATTCACGATGCAGGAATGCACTGTATAATTGACTGGGTGCCAAACCATACAGGTTGGGACAGTAAGTGGATTACCGATCATCCCGATTGGTACACTCAAGACAAAGACGGCAATGTGATTGACCCAATTGACTACAATACGGGAAAATCTTGGGGCTGGACAGATGTGGCAGACCTCAACTACGACAACAAAGAAATGCGTGCTGCAATGATTGATGCCATGGCTTTTTGGATCAAAGATGTTGGTATTGATGGTTTTAGAGTCGATGTAGCGCATGGTGTTCCTGTTGATTTCTGGGCAGAATGCAGCGATGCACTTTATGCCATTCGCCCTGTATTCATGTTGGCAGAAGCGGAAGTTCCTGCGATTGTGAACAATGGAGCTTTTGTGGTCGATTACGGCTGGGAAATGCACCACCTCCTCAATGAAATCGCCAAATCTCAGGGCGCAAATCTCAAAAAAGGGGACAAATTGGTGAAAGGTAATAAAGTAGAAGGCGAAGAAGGAAAAGAAGAAAAGAAAACTGCTTTAGACATTGATGCCATGTTGGCAAAAAAAGCAAAAGACTACAACAAGGGTTATCAAATGCAATTTACTTCAAACCATGATGAAAACTCTTGGTCAGGAACAGAATTTGCTCGCATGGGCGAAGGACACAAAGCATTTGCAGTCTTGACCGCTACCTTCAATGGAATGCCATTAATCTATACAGGTCAGGAAGTTGGAATGGACAAACAGTTGGAATTTTTCAAAAAAGACGAAATTGACTGGGCAAATGGAGATAAAAGCTATGGTGACTTCTACAAACATTTGTTTGATTTGAAGCACAAAAATAAGGCGATTTGGAATGGTGAACACGGAGGCGATTTGGTCAAAATTCCTACAGGAAATGACGAAAATGTCTATGCTTTCATTCGTGAAAAAGATGGTGACAAAGTAGTGGTGATTATCAATCTATCTGCTGCAAAACAAAGCATCAAATTGGAAGGCACAAATTATGTGGGCGACTATATGAATGTATTTTCAAAAGGTGCAATGGGCTTGACCGAAGGAATGGCAATGGATTTGGCTTCTTGGGAGTACATCGTTTTGTCGAATAAATAAAAATTCATCGTATTTGTATCGGCGATTTCAATCGCTGCAAATAAAGTGTGAAAAAATTCAAGAATAGATTCTTGCAGAACATGTCAGCGACTAAAGTCGCCGTTACTAACAATATGATTTTAAAAATGACCGATAATGAAAATTTTATGTAATTTTCGCTATCGGTCATTTTATTTTCATGGCTTTAGTTTGCAGCCATAAAAATACTTCAAAAGTAGATTTATGACTCGTTTTCTATGAAAGATAAAATACGTTTTTAATTTTTATTCTCATTTTAATTTTCATTCAATAGAGTTTGAACCACCGCAAAATCATACACATAGACATGGATGCTTTCTACGCTTCGGTAGAGCAAAGAGACCATCCTGAATACCGCCAAAAAGCACTTGCAGTCGGATGGGGTGGCGAACGAGGTGTGGTAATGACCGCCAGTTATGCAGCTCGAAAATATGGAGTCCGTTCTGCGATGCCTTCTTCCATTGCGAAGCGCAAATGTCCGCACTTACTTTTTGTGTTACCAAGGTTTGATGCTTACAAAGCTGCTTCTCGCCAAATTCGACAAATATTCTACGACTACACCGATTTGGTCGAACCGCTTTCTATTGACGAGGCTTTTTTGGATGTAACGAATAACAAAAAAAGCATTCCATCTGCTACTTATGTCGCCCAAGAAATCAAAAAACGCATTTTTGAAGAAACCCAGCTCACCGCTACGGCAGGTATTTCCTTCAATAAGTTCTTGGCAAAAATCGCTTCGGACATGAATAAACCCGATGGCTTGACGGTCATTCACCCCAAACAAGCAGTTGCCTTTGTCGAAACATTGTCGGTAGAAAAATTTCATGGAGTAGGGAAAGTTACTGCCAAAAAAATGGCAAACTTGGGTATTCTGACGGGGAAAGATTTGAAGCAGTGGACGGAAAAGGCTTTGATTCAGCATTTTGGAAAAGTAGGAAGGCATTTTTACCGAGTTGCGAGAGCGATTGACAATCGTCCTGTTGAACCCAATCGGGTTCGAAAATCGGTGAGTGCGGAAGATACCTTTTCGGAAGATGTCCGAGAGGAAGAAGTGATGTTGGAACAATTGCGGAAAATCACCGAAATTGTTGCCAAGCGCATGAAAAGTACCCAGTCTTTTGGAAAAACGGTGACACTCAAAATCAAATACCACGATTTTCAAATCCAGACCCGCAGCAAAACTGCTTACTATTCCCTCCAATCTTACGACCAAATTTTTCCAATTGTAGCTTTTCTATTGCAGCACCCTGAATTGCCCACCAAAGCTGTTCGGTTATTGGGTGTGGGAATTTCTAATTTGCAGCAGGAGAATGAGGAAGGATTGCAGTTGGTGATGGATTTTTGAAGCTGTTTCAAAGATAATCTTACAAACATTATTTCATGGTCATCTGATACTTCTTGTTTTTTATTCTCATTTTAATTTTCATTCCTAAATCCTATTTCCCTTCAAGCTCACTCCTCCACCTTCGTTTTTCAATACGTCGAACATCTGCCTTGTCTTTCAGGGTCTTCAAGTATGGCAACAAAAATTCTAATTCATTGTCTTCCAATGTTCCTTTAAACTCACTTGGGTAAATCGCATTCCCATAATTGTCCTGACATTTGTGAGGTGAATCATCCACAATCAACATCCTCGCCATCCGAAAACCTTTTCGCTTCAATTTCTGCAAAGGTTTGACATAATGATACTGATTGAAGTAGTGACTGTTTGGATCCGAATCTATTTCGATATTCCAATTCCTTCGATAAACACACCTACTTCGCCCCCAAACAAATTCCAATGGATAGTTTTGGGAAAAATGTGCTTGACAACCTCCTCCACATAATCATCGCTTGCAGAAGACCATACCGCAATCTGAAAAGCGTGTTGAACCTCTTCAAGGAAAGCCTTCAAAAAAGGTCTTTTGTAAACATGGTAATGAAGTACATTGAAGTCTGCCTCTCGCTCCAATGGCTTTTCGGTAGCAAAAATAAGCGTTTCATCCAAGTCAAGGATTAAGAGGATTTTTTCGTTTTGGGGCATATTCGATTCTTTTGGATTCTCCCTCTACATAAACTCACTCAATTCCAGCCACCTATCCGACTTCTCATCAATGGAAGCTATGATTTCTCCAATTTTTTCTGACCATTTTTGCAGTTCCTCATAAGAACCCGTACCTGTATTGAGTTTTTCTTCCAAAGCGGCTTTCTCCTCCTCCAATTTTTCGATGTCTTTCTCCAGTTTTCGGTATTCCTTTTTCTCGTTGTAAGAAAGTTTGGTCTTCGATTTGTCAGATTGATAGGAAACGGCGGGAGTCACCGCAGCCGAAGCCTCCTCTTTTTTCTGGGCTTTCTTAGTAATTCTCAATTCCTTTTCTTGCTCTTCTTTGAAGTTCCGATATTGAGAATAATTACCTGGATAGTCTCGAATTTTTCCTTCTCCTTCAAATACAAACAGGTGATTCACCAGCTTGTCCATAAAATAACGATCATGCGATACGACCACCAAACAGCCTTGGAACAAACGCAAAAAATCTTCCAACACATTGAGTGTCAAAATATCCAAATCATTCGTAGGCTCATCCAGTATCAGAAAGTTGGGGTTTTGCATCAAAACCGTGAGCAAATACAATCGGCGTTGTTCACCTCCACTCAGAGTCGAAACATAGTTGTCGTGTTTGCTGTATGGAAAGTGAAAGTGAGACAGCAGTTGTTCTGCGGTAAGGCTTCTTCCCTTTTCCATTGGTAAGTATTCCGCAATTTCTCTCACCACGTCAATCACTTTTTTGGGTTCTTTGAGGTTCAAACCCATCTGTGTGTAGTAGCCAAAAACAATCGTTTTACCAACCACAATTTTACCTGCATCGGGCTTTTCCTTGCCTGTCAATATGTTGAGCAAAGTGGATTTTCCAGCTCCATTTCTCCCCACAATACCGACTCTGTCTCGACGGGCAAAGGTGTAGGTAAAATTCTTCAAAATAACATGGTCGTCATAGGCTTTGTCAATGTCTTGAATCTCCATCGTCTTTTTGCCGATTCTTGCCATTTTGATACCATCAAAACCCAATTCTTCTTGCTCCAAATTGGTTTTGGCTTTTTGTTCAATGGGGTCATAGGCTTGAATTCGGGACTTGGATTTGGTGGTTCTCGCTTTAGGCTGGGTGCGAAGCCATTGAAGTTCTCGCTTCATTAGCTTTTTGGCTTTCCCTACTTCTTGCCCTAAATTGAAGTCCAGTTCTGATTTTTTTTCTAAGTAGTACTCATAGTTTCCTCTAAAAATCTGCACACTGCCTCGCTCCAGTTCTATGATTTCGTCGGTTACTCTGTCCAAAAAATAACGGTCGTGCGTCACGAGCAGAATGGTCATGTTTTGCTGCCCCAAAAACTTTTCGAGCCATTCAATCATCTCCATGTCCAAATGGTTGGTAGGCTCATCCATCACCAAAAGATCGGGAGCTTCAATCAATACCCTTGCCATTGCCACCCTTTTACGCTCTCCACCAGATAGTTCGGTGACGCTTTGATTGAGATTGGAGACTTTGAAGCGAAAAAGGATTTCTTTGATTTTGGCTTCATAATCCCAAGCATCCAAATTTTGCATTTGGTTGATGGCTTCTTGGAGAGCCTCCGAATTGGCATCTGTAGGATTGCGTTCTTGTTCTTCCAATATCGACTCGTATTCTCGAATGGCGGTCAAAACGGGGTTGTCAGAATAAAAAATGGCTTCCAATACCGTGTAAGAAGGATCAAAAACAGGGTCTTGTGAAAGATAACCTACTTTGACATCTCGGTGAACCCGTACTTTTCCCTCACCGTCCGAAGTATCCAAACCTACCAAAATCCGTAAGAGTGTAGTCTTGCCTATTCCGTTTTGGGCAATGAGCGCAATTTTTTGTCCTTTATTGATACTCAGGCTGATATTTTCAAAAAGCACCTTATCGCCATATACTTTTGTTAGATTCTCTGCTTGCAAATAGTTCATACACGAATGATGAATAATAAATTGTGAAGGATTGAAAAATATTCTGAAAAATAAGCTATTTCTCAAAACTGATGTAACATCCCCCTTACCCCCTTCAAAGGGGGAATTCTCCACATATATGTAGCAAATTCCCCTCTTGGGAGGGGGTAGTGTTGGGGTGGTTTTTTAGTATTAAAAATA
>JBGCDY010000328.1:0-9968 GCA_045105835.1 Chitinophagales bacterium | reverse complement strand
TCTATTCTTAATTGCTCTGATAACAGGTGAAGGTAATCCCGTATAAATGGTAATATTTGTGCCTCATACATAGACCTCTTTTTCCTCGAAAATTAAGCTATTTTCTCTGATTTTGGAAATCTAAAAACTTGAACATTGAGTGAAAGAAACTTATGAAGCAAAGGAATCATTTCGTGCAATTTTAGAAGAAGAAATTACACCAAAAGAAGCCGATAAAAAATTGACGGATTGGGTAATTAATGTAATGGAAAAACACAAAAAGATATCGATGAAGGCAAATAATTTACCTTAGGGAGATAGAAATAAATATGTTACGCAAATTTTAGGGAGGTATTTTTTCTTTTAGGAAGGCAAAATTTTTTAGCATAGCAGGGCTATGATCAAAAATTTTAACGCATCTAAAAGAAAAAAGAACGAGTAAAATGCGTAGGCTATTATTTGCTAAATCCCTTACCTTCAATTGGGAAAGAAATAGAGAGTATCTACTCCCTATTCCTTTCCTATATTTATCATGCTAAATATTTTTTGTCATGCAAAACAAGTTTCTCGGTTTTGGCTTGGGCTTACGCAACGAACACATTCCTCAAATCGTCAAAGAACGCCCCAAAACCATTGATTGGTTTGAAATCATCTCCGAAAACTATTTTCAGATAGGAACGGTAGGCAGACAAAAAGTAGAAGATATTCGGGCGGATTATCCCTTTGTGATGCACGGCGTATCCCTCTCTATCGGAAGCACCGACCCAGTTGACAAAGCTTATTTGAAGCAATTGAAGTCCCTCGAAAAATGGCTGCAACCCGAAGTCATTTCTGACCACATTTGCTGGACAGGTATCCAACAACACCATACACACGATTTATTGCCAGTACCTTATACCGAAGAATCTTTGAAAAACATGATTTTGAAGATTCAACAGGTACAAGACTACTTGGGTCGCCAAATTGCATTGGAAAACCCCTCGACCTACCTCGAATTTGAAGCCTCTCAAATTCCCGAATGGGAATTCATACGCTACGTAGCAGAAGAAGCGAACTGCAAACTCTTGTTGGATGTCAACAATGTGTATGTCAGTTGTTTCAATCATGGTTACGACCCTTATACCTACATAGACAGCCTGCCCGCCGAAAGAATCGTGCAAATACACATGGCAGGACACGAAAATCACGGTACACACCTCATTGACACCCACAATCAACACCTCATTCCAGAAGTATTGGATTTGTATGAATCTACTATTCAAAAAATTGGATTGAGAAATACCATGATTGAATGGGATTCAGATATTCCCGAATTGAATGTGTTATTGGGAGAACTGCAAAAGGTAAAAGACCGAGCTGCTCAGACCCTTCAAAAAAAGGAAGCAACTCCTGCAATAAAAACTACCCATTCTCCCCAAACTGCAAAAAAAGATACTGCCCTATTCGACCTATACAGCACCATGCAAACCGCCATTTACGAGCCCCAAAATGCACCTGCTGCTGAAACATGGGTCAAAATCAACGAAAAACTGCCCGTTTCTGAACGTATTTTTATTTATGCCTATGGTTATCGAAGGCGTTTGTATGATGGCTTAAAAGAAATCTTTCCGATTACCGAAAAATACTTGGGAGAAAAAGGATTCAACAAATTGGCACAAACCATCATTGAAGCCCATCCTTCAAAACACCACGATTTCGGTGCTTACCTGTATCAGTTTCCCGATTTTGCAGAATCCATTGTGGAAAAAGTTAGCTATGAACTACTGCAATTGGAGGTGGCTATTTCCAAAATTGGAGCATTGGCAGAAGAGGAGGGAGTTAAGCTTGAAGTTTTTCAACAGTTAAATCCAGAATCTTTGTTTGCCCTCAACGTCGAAATGGTCACTTCTTGCAGGCTTTTGTCTTTCCAAAACAATGTCTATGGCATTTACAAATACTTCCAAATAGTCGAAAATAATCCAATAGAGGTTGAGCAATACCTAAATCAAACTTGCTGGGTTTTGGTACAAAAGGAAGATTATCAAGTCGCTCATTCCCCGATTTCAAAAGCTGATTACCTATTCCTCAACAGCCTGAATCAACACGATAATTTTATGGGCGTGTTGGAGGAATGTATGACCTCTCATGGATTGGCTATCGAAAGTTTGATTCCCGTTTTGGGGAAGTATATTCAGGAGGGAGTGATAAAAATTACTTCTTGAAGGAATTGAATTCACCTCTCAACGCTTACTGATTTTATTCATGCTAATCGCTCGCTGACGGCTACATTTATACCGTCCCACTTCAAAACCTCTCTTTTGGCGGTGTTTCGTTTTTCTGCCCTGCACACGTTTGCGCCACATTTTCCAACTGCTCAACTTCATTTCTTGGCGCATCAATTCAATGACATCTCGTTCTGGCACACCAAACTGCACTTCAATGGCATCAAAAGGCGTGCGGTCTTCCCAAGCCATTTCGATAATGCGGTCAATCGCCCGTTCGTCTAATTCGTACTTTTTGGAAATTTTCATAGGAGTATTTTGCAGTGAACAACAAGGCATAGGGGATATTGTTTACAGCAAGACTACACATTCTTCATCTACAAACTCCTCAAAATATTCCTCTATATCAGAATGTTCATCTCCTTCAAAAAACCATAAAATTCACTTCTGTACCCGCTCGAAATAGGAATGACTTCATTTCCTATCCGAATTCGGTTTCTTTCGATGCTCTCAATTTTTGAAACAGATACGATGTAGGAATTGTGTATTCTTTGGAAATCCTTCTTTGGCAATATTTCCATGAGATTCTTGAAGGTTTGTAAGGTCATAATCTTCTTTTCTGATGTATGAATTTGCAGGTAATCCTTCATTCCTTGGATGTAAAGCACCTTCTTCAACTCAACTTTTTCAATCCTGTATTCTGTTTTTACAAAGAGATAATCCATTTCCACAGTGCTTTGCTTAACACTGAGTAGTTGCTTATAGACCTTTTCGGCAGACTTCAAAAACCGCTCAAATGTAAACGGCTTCAAAAGATAATCTGCAACATCTAATTCATATCCCTTCAAAGCATACGCATCATAGGCGGTTGTTATTACCACTTTAGGAGGATTACTCAAAGACTCCAAAAACTGTATCCCCGAAAGTTTTTTCATCCTTATATCCAGAAAAATCAAATCAACAGCCGATTTCTTCAAATAACCAATGGCATCAACCGCATTGGTAAAGGTTTTCATCAGGTGAAGGTAGTCCGTTTGAAGGATGAAGCCCTCCAATTTTTTCAATGCCAAAGGCTCGTCTTCTATCGCTATGCAGTTAATTTTCATTGAGTTTTAATTTAGACAGTATTCAATAACCTAAAAAAGTGCAAGCAACAGCACGAGGCAAGACCCAATAGCCGTCAAGCTAAGGAGAATTGCCCTGAAAGGGCATCAGCAATAGCACGAGGCAAGACCCAATAGCCGTCAAGCTAAGGAGAATTGCCCTGAAAGGGCATCAGCAATAGCACGGGGCAACGCCCTGTGGGTGAAATTAAAGTCATGAATTAGCCCTGAAAGGGCGCAAGCAGAGAGGATAGTTGAATGCTTGCGCCCTTTCAGGGCTAATTTCACACAATACACTTGACTCACAGGGCGTTGCCCTGTGCTGTTGATAAAACCCTTTCAGGGTTAATAGACAGGATTTTTCCTTAGCTTGACGACTATAGGCGATGCCCTACGCTATTGCTTTTTCCCTTTGAGACGTTTCGTAACCTCTGATAGCATAGTTAATTATCATTGAGTTTTAATTCTAAGTTGACCGTAAAAATAGCCTCTGTACTATCAATTTTCAGTTGGTGTTTTTGAGGGTAATTCAATGCCAATCGCTTTTTGACCGTCTCCAAACCAATGCCATGACTTTTATCCTTGTCCACATTTGAAGAATCATACTTATTCTCACAATCAAAATAAAGCGTTCCATTGTCTATTCTTATTTGAAGATTGATGCCATTTTCTGTATCCGATTCCACAGAATGTTTAAATGCATTTTCGACAAAAGGAATCATCAACATAGGCACAATTTTCAAGCCATTTGCAGCTCCTGATATATCGAACCTCAAGAAATTATTGTTTATCAATCGCAGTTTTTCGAGCGACAAATAGTTTTCCAGATGCTCCAATTCCTTTTGCAGTTCAACCGTATCTGACTTTGCTTCGGTGAGCATATACCGCATAATATCAGACAATTTAACCAAGGATTGAGAAGCTTTGTCTTGATTTTCGTAAATCAAAGCATCAATATTGTGGAGGGTATTGAACAAAAAATGTGGATTGATTTGACTTCTTAACAAGCCAAACCGACTGGCAACATTCTCCTTCTCCAATAATAATACCTCATTTCGCTTTTTGAACCAATCAATAAAAAATCGAAACAAGCAGCCCATTGAAGCCCACAAAAAAACAGAAGAAATAGGAGCGATTCCATAAGCGAATGCTTTTTGGGAGGTAAAAAACAGAGCAATGTAGACACAAACAACCCCCATCAAAGCGAATAAGCCATAAATTTTCTTCCTTTTTAGGCTCATTATCAGACTATAACCAACATAAAAAGAAATCGGCAAAAGATATTGTGTGTATAAAAGCATTTTGCCGTATTCTTCTGCTGACAGCAATTGGGTAACCATAATCGTAGGAGCGATTTTGGTGGATAATATGGCTATCCAAAAAAGAATATGCACGAGAACCACTTCTGACTTTTTCATCTGTTTAATTTTAATTCATTAATCACAATGCAAAAGTGCTTCTTTGTGGCTTTCTTTAAAAATCCAATATACGCTTAGCTGTATTTTATCGACCTATTTCGATTTTGAATCTATGGCTTGTTTTTCACTTCCATCCCCTCCAACGTTTTTTTAGCCACCTCTTTTCCTTCAAAGTATGCTGGTCTCCAAGTCAAACTACCAAAAATTATTTTCAACTTATCTCCCCAGTTTCCACATTTACCAACATCTTTCCAGATGTTTTTGTATTCGATAAAATTGATGCTTATTGGATTGTTGGTATTGACATTCTTGGTCAAACCATAGACTACTTTTTCATTTTCTCTTTGAAATGTACCAAATAATTTATCCCAAAGAATCAAAACACCACCATAGTTTTTGTCTAAATACGCTTCGTTAGAACCATGGTGAACCCTGTGAACAGAAGGGGTATTGAACACTTCATCTAACCAACCCAATTTTACAATCTTTTCGGTGTGAATCCAAGTCTGATACTGAGCGACTAAAATCAAACCTGCAATGGCTTGAAATGGACTGAAACCAATCAGAATCATGGGTATTAGAAATATCCACTCAAAGACACTTTCTACAATGCTTAAACGCATAGAAACCGTCAGGTTATAATCTTCAGAAGAATGATGCACACTGTGGCTTGCCCATAAAATTCGATGTTCGTGCTCCAAACGATGCATCCAATAATAGGTGAAATCAGCAAGGAAAAAAGCAGCCACCCAAGTCCACGTATTCATTGGGATTTCCAATGGAGTCAGCCAATGAAATGGCATCAAACATACGACACCAATTGCTCCAAAAGCAGTTTTTTCCAACAATTGGTTGATGACAAAAATCGCAAGATTAGCTCCCGTATCTTTCCACCTTCTTTCTTTTGAAGTGAAAAAATCCAATGCGATTTCGATGAATATCAATCCTAAATTGAAGAGAAAGAAGAAGCCAATGAAGGTCATAATTTGTGCGCCTTCAAACAAGGAAATTAATTTAGCAAAACTCATAGGGGTTAGCTTTTGAAGTGAATTTTAAAATTATCAGCATCTTCATCAGAAGGGTCTTCAATAATTAGTATCAATTGATTTTCAAATAAGCCATCAATGATTAACACCAATTCTCCTTCCTCACCATTTTTTGATAAATAGATGCGTTTTTCGGGAATATTCAATCTCCATTGACCACTATCCTTTTCGCCTTCTGAAACATCATCAAAGGTCATATCAGATTTCAGGTGGAGGTAGTCGTTTTTCTCTTTTTCGGAAGGGTTTTCAGAAAAAATGGAGTAGGTGTATTTATCTAATTTCCATTTTTTAGATAGATTTTGTGTGTTCAATCCCGTACTTTGTGCATACGACAACACACTAAAAAACACAGTACACACCAATAATACAATTATCTTTTTCATACCAATGAATTTAATTTCAACAGAATTATACCTCATCTTTTTTCATTTTTATCGTTGGAACAAAATAATCGAACCATAAAAACCAAAGCAAACCCAGCAATATCCAGGCTGACTCATTGCCATTGAAGTAGGATAAGATGTGAGGAAGCTCGTAAAAACCGATGAATCCTAAAAATCCCAAATACCAATATTTTTTCCACTTGTAATTTTTCATGCCACAAAGTTACTACATAGAATAGGCGGGTCGTTTGTCCGTTTTGGACATCTTTAGAGGATGTGGAAGAAATAAATTGAGGTTTTGAGGTGACATCTTGCAGTGAAACGAAAAGGTGTAATCTCAAAACCGACAGTGAGATGTCATGCCGAGAAATCGGCACAGGCTCTTCTCCGTGCCTCCGAAGATTACACCTCACTACCTTAAAACCTCTTGGAATCAATGTATTAGAGGATAGGAATGTATATTTCTGTGAGGAATTGCGTAGGAGGTATTGAAGGTTCGTGATTGACATAAAACTCTAAGGTGGGTTTATCAACAAACTCTAACTGTATGTCGGTTAGCCATGAGGCATAGATGAGGTTGTAAGTATCTTCTAAGGTATTGCTTGGTCCAATATGCTGGAATTTGGCGTATTTTTGAGGTGCATGATTTTTGATTTGAAACAATCCTTCTGGCTCAAAATTTTCCTTGTCTAAAGTAATGGCAACATTGATTCGGCAATGTATATCGTCACTGATTTCATTGTCGTCTAAGGATTCGGAGAAATAAACAGTCCTGTCGGAAAGCAAATGATTCTGTTCACAATACTCCAATAATGTTTCCCACGTTTTTTCAATCGCTGCCAAATTTTCATAACTCCCTCGATGTTCAAGAAAAAGCATTTTGAAGGAAGGCAACGTTTCTATTTCATACTCAATAAGTTCTTTGTTCTCCTGTAGCGATTGGTGTTTTAGTTTGTTCAATTGCTGGGTACTTTGCCTAAAGGCATTGGGAGAACATCCAAATTTCTTTTTGAAAGCTTTGCTAAATGCAGCCAAATCATTGAAGCCGACCTCTAAAGCAATATCGTACAGTTGAGTGTCTGAATATTTGATGTATTCAGCAGCTTTTTCGAGTCTAATTCGCTTCGTATATTTCCCTATGGTTTCTTGGTGAAGGGATAAAAAGATTCTATTGATGTTGCGATAGGAATAATAACTCACCTTTTCGATTCTATCAATATCAACCTTTTCTTTGAAGTTGAGGTGAATGTAGTCGATGGTTTTTTTGTATCGTTCTAATTGAGTAAGCATTTCATTCTTTTGTGTCTTGAAGTATAAAATCAATTATTAAGTGGGAATACAGAAATGGGATGTGAGAAGTGAGACTTCAAATTCCTATTGATTTAATTTTGTCCTACCACTTACTTCAAAATGAATCAATTACAACTACCCCAGTATTCTCAAAATTATTCATATTTGGTAAGGCTATCTTTGCTTCTTCAAGAGTGATTGTTTTTTCTATCAATTTATCAGGGTGCAGTTTCCCATTTTTTATCATTTCCAGCATTTCGGTATATTTGAACGCCTGCATCCCATGACTTCCAATTATTTCTAATTCATTTGCCATTACTTTGTCCATAGGAACCTTCGGATGTTGATGGTCTCCCGACATCAAACCTACTTGAATATGCTTACCTCGTTTTCTTAAATTGGCAATGGAATTGAAGCAGGTAGTTTGGCTGCCCAATGCATCCATAGATATATGAGCGCCGCCATTGGTGAGGGATTTTACCTGTTCTACCACATCCTTATTTTTGCTTGCATTAATGGTTTCAATAGCCCCCATTTTTTTGGCAAGATTTAGGGTGTCATCATCTATATCAATCGCTATCACCTGTGCTCCAAAGGCATTGGCAATCATAATGGCAGATAATCCAACTCCTCCACAGCCATGAATAGCCACATATTGACCGCCTCTTACCTTTCCTTGCTCAACAATGGCTCTATAAGAAGTAATAAAACGACAACCCAATGTTGCGGCAGTTACATCATTTATCTCATCGGGAATCTTGACCAAATTGGTATCTGCAAAATCTATTCTCACATATTCTGCAAATGAACCCCAATGTGTAAATCCTGGTTGAGACTGATAATCACATACTTGATGATTTCCAGAATTGCATTGCGTACACCTTCCACATCCGCATACAAATGGAACGGTCACACGGTCTCCAATTTTAAAATTTTGAACATTTTTACCAACTGCTTCAATGACTCCCGCCAATTCATGACCAGGTACATGAGGCAATGTAATATCTGAATCATGCCCCATCCAACCATGCCAATCACTGCGACACAATCCTGTTGCTTTGACTTTTACGACAACACCATCATTTGTAGGGCTGGGGTCTGCTACATTTTGAATGTCAATAAGACCTTGAAATTTTTCGTAGATTATGGCTCTCATGGTTTGTTGTTTTTTAAGGATGATTGTTTTTTGCGGTGTAATGTGGAAGAAATAAATTTACACCTTTAAGGTGAAAAATTTGAAATTTATTAGTGGTTATTGGGGAATTTATTCAATGTTTTTGAATAGATAGTGTAGAGTCTTCTATAGCAGATGCCTCCAATGGTGAATATAGTGAAAGTTTGAGTTGGCGTGAAAAAAATGTGCAAAACCCAAAATCACTTGTATTAATCACGGTCATTGAGGGAGCAAAAAAATATGCCAAGTCAAATGGGAAAGCTTAGGAATGATAAAGAAAGTGATTTGTCTATATTCACTTCAAAGGAGCATTTTCAGCTCTATCATCATGCTCTAAATAATGCTTGACAACGTAGCAGTCTGACTTTGACTTCTGTTCTTATTCTATGAGATTTTTTTGAAAAACGCTTATCATTTACTATATTCGAGAATAAAATTCAATCATTTCACCTAATAACAAATCATGGAATTACTCTCTTTTTACAGCTATGCTATTGCGTCTATATTAACCATTCTGATAGGATTGGTTTATGCAACAAGAAAAACAATCATGCCTTACCATCTAAAAGCACTTGAAAAAACTTGGGAAGAAATAGATGTCAACTCTCAACTTATGCTCAATAGTTTACTAAATGGTGGCGGATTTTATGGCATATCTTGTGGTATTTTTATGTTGGTTTTATTATTGATTCCTTTCAGTGAGGGGCAATTATGGGCAGGATATACAATTGGCTTAGCAGGTTTAGTCGGCACATTGCCTTTGACTTATATTGTTTACAAAGTAAAGACGAGAACCAAAGGGGATCCTCCATTGTGGGTTATGATTGTTGTTGATGTGCTATTGATAGTTGGCTTATTAGGTGTCGTACTCTCCTAGTGTTGAATGGCTCTATTGTTGTATTGCTTGGTTCTCAATACTGTTACTCGACAGAAAGGTATCAAGTATTTAACAGTTGAAGCAATAGTGATTTTTTGATAGCTATCAAAAAATATAAATTAAGTATGTGGACAAAATTAGCACACTGTAACAGAAATAATTTGATATAGCGTAACCCCCAAATTTATTTGGGAGGTTCTTTTAAAACACTTGATAATCAATTAAATCAACCTGCCAAATAAATTTGGTAGTTACATTAAAAACTTCTGTTACAGTGTATTAGGTTGAATCAACAAATTCATTAATAGCTTGATAGAGGGGGGATTTGAACCTCTCATCTCGCTTCTCTTTTCTGTCTTCTTGCTTAGTACTAAAAATTTACCATCAAGTACATCTTCCAAAAATTCCTTTGGTAGGCAACATTTAGATGTATTGCTAATCCAAATTTTTCAGAAATACACAAAAAGCTCAAACCCTCCAAATCAATAAACCCTCAC
>JBGCDY010000327.1:0-5217 GCA_045105835.1 Chitinophagales bacterium | reverse complement strand
ACATGAAATGGCGGATTTGTTGCCGAGTGCAGAAAAATATGTGCAGCGTTTGTTGAAAGCTCCTTCAAAGGTGCTTTTGGACTCCAAAAAAGCCATGCGTCGACGCTTGTTGGAGCGATTGGACAATGCGCCAAAAGCGAGTGTGCAAGCAAAATTGGAGGCTTGGTTTCATCCTGATGCAAGGGGATTGATGAAATCGGTGGTAGATACATTGATGAAGCGATAGTGAACACGGAGGCACGGAGACACAGAGAGTTTTTGCTTACTGGATGTGGAAATTGAACGGAGAGACGGGGAGGTGGAGAGATTTTTTTAAGAAGTAGTGGAAATCTTGTGAACGGTGATGAACACGGAGACACAGAGAGTTTTTGCTTACTGGATGTGGAAATTGAACGGAGAGATGGGGAGGTGGAGAGATTTTTTTTAAGGAGTAGTGGAAACCTTGTCAACAGTTGAAAACTTTGACAACGGTTGGAACGGAACAAACACAATTATCAACACAAAAACATAAACACAACATAATGAGCAGTTATTATTTTACCGAAGAACATGAATTGTTCAGAGAGAGTTTTCGGGCTTTTTTGGAGAAAGAAGCCATTCCACACATCAATCAATGGGAAGAGGACAGAAGAATCCCAAGAGATATTTGGAAGAAGATGGGCGAAATGGGTTTTTTGGGCTTGTCTTATCCTGAAGAATACGGTGGAATGGGCTTGGATTTTTTCTATGATGTGGTCTTCAATGAAGAATTGGGGCGCACCAATTCGGGCGGTTTTGCGATTACCCAGCAGGTGACGCAGTACATGTCAGGGCCCTATGTTTTGAAGTATGGCTCGGAGGAATTGAAGAAAAAATATTTGCCAGGGATTATCAGTGGTGATTTGATTTCTTCAATTGGAATCACAGAGCCAGGCGCAGGTTCGGATGCTGCAAACATTCAAACGAGAGCCATCAATAAAGGCGACCATTACATCGTGAATGGTTCTAAGACCTTTATTACCAATGGTGTGTATGGAGATTTTATCATAACGGTAGTAAAGACCAATCCAGAATTGGGTTCGGCAGGCGTGAGTTTGTTGGTCATTGATAGAAATGCAGAAGGGGTTTCGGCTCGCAAATTGAAGAAATTGGGCTGGCACGCTTCGGATACTGCGGAGTTGAGTTTTGACAATGTGAAAGTACCTGCCATGAACTTGATTGGTGAAGAAGGAAAGGGCTTTTACTACTTGATGAATGGCTTGCAATTGGAGCGTTTGTGTGCCGTTCCAGCAGGTGTTGCTGCAATGGAATGGGCGATTGAACAAGCCCTTCAATACATGTCGGAACGTCAAGCCTTTGGAAGACCGATTAACAAATTTCAAGTTTTGCGGCACAGAATCGCGCAGATGGCGAGTGAAGTTGAGGCTTTGAAAGCGTTCACTTATCAATGCTGCAAAATGTATGGTGATGGTGTGTACGATGTCAAGTTGTGTTCGATGGCGAAATTGTTGGCTACCGAATTGCATGAAAAAGTAGCCACTCAGTGCTTGCAAATGTATGGAGGTTATGGTTTTATGGAGGAATATCCGATGGCAAGAATGTATCGGGATGTGCGTGTAGGTACGATTGGTGGTGGTTCTTCTGAAATCATGCGAGAGATTATTGCCAAGATTGTGATTGATGGGCAAGGCTACAAAAAAGCGGGTTCACAGAATAAAAGTCAAAATGTAAGCAAGCATGTGAAATCAGCTTCAAAGGAAAAGGCAAAACCTCAAGCCACAAAAGCTTCTACAAATGGTGTATTAGTGGTGGCAGATATTTTGCCTGCTATTCAGGCACAAGCTGCAAAGGCCAAACCCTTGGGCAAAACATTGAAGTTTGATTTTGGAGGAGAGCAATTGTTCATTGATGGAACGGGAGCACAAAATGTGGTTTCGGCAAGTGATGGTGAGGCGGATTGTTCTGTAAAACTTTCTTTGACCGATTTTGTGGCTTTGACCAAAGGCGAACTGAACCCAATGGGAGCGGTGATGAGTGGTCAGGTTCGCATTGAAGGAGACATGATGGTGGCAATGAAATTACAGGAATTATTTGCTTGATAGTAGCATGAATGCAAAACATCATTAAAATATTTTTTGCAAACCTGTTTTGAAGTCCTCCTAAAAGCACAAGAGCCAACTATTTCTAATTGAAACAGTTGGCTTTTGTATTTATTGGTCTTTTGAAATAATCACATTCCTTAGAACTTATGTGTCACCAATCCACTTCTCAATTTGGGTTCAAACCAAGTTGTTTTTGGAGGCATCACATTGCCCGAATTAGCTACATCAATCAATTGTTGGATACTCACTGCATAAATCGAAAATGCCACCTGCATTTCACCACTATTTACCCGTTTTTCCAACTCCTTCATTCCACGAATTCCACCTACAAAATCAATACGGTCATCCGTTCTTTGGTCTTTGATGCCCAAAATAGGGGCAATCAAATTGTCGGAAAGTACCGAAATATCCAAAGAATCAATCGGGTCGCTGGTATTGTAAGTTCCTTCTTTTGCAGTCAATTGGTACCACTCCCCTTCCATATACATTCCAAAAGTATAAGGATTTCGAGGCTTGACCTGCGTCATCCCTGTTGCTTCCACATCAAATTTTTGAGCTACTTGCTGCAAAAAATCATCTGTTGACAAACCATTCAAATCCTTCACCAATCGATTGTAGTCAATGATTTGCAGTTGATTGTCAGGAAACAAAACCGAAAGGAAAAAATTGTAGCCCTCATTCCCCGTATGGTTTTCGTTTTCTTCTTTTAGCTTCAAACCTACCTTGGCAGAAGAAGCTGCACGGTGATGACCATCTGCAATGTAAATCGCCTCTACTTCAGAATCAAACAAATCCACCAAAGTCTGGATAATACTCACATCATCAATCACCCACAAAGTGTGTTGAATCCCATCATCCGCCGTAAAGTCATATTCAGGAGCCTGCTTTTGGGTCACTTGGTCTATAACCGCATCAATCGTATTGACCTGTGGATAGGCCATCAATACAGGACCTGAATGCAATCGAGTCGTCGAAATATGGTTGATTCTATCTTGTTCTTTTTTGGGGCGGGTAAACTCGTGTTTTTTGATAATGTCATTTTGATAATCCTCGTTGCTCGTACAAGTCATCAATCCCACTTGCCGCTTTCCATTCATTGTCTGAGCATAGACATACAGACAATTCACCGAATCTTGTACCAAAATTTCATCCTTCGCAAACTGCTCAAAATTCTTCTTTGCAGTCTTGTACACTGCCTCATCATAAGGACTGTCCAGTTCTGGTAAGTCTATCTCAGCACGGATGATGTGCAAGTAAGAATGTGGATTGGATTCTTCCAAAGCCTCTGCTCTATTGAGCACATCGTAAGGACGTGATGCGACTTTTTCAGCCAATTCTTTTGCAGGTCTATACCCTCTAAATGCCTTAATCGTTGCCATAAATAACATTATTTTATTATGGCTGCAAAGGTAGGGAATAATTGGGGAATCGTGATTAGTATGCCCCTAATTAGAGACTACTTCTTTGGGATATTCCGTTTTCTTCAACAAGCGAGTGGAATAGTAGCTTAATCTGCCACCAAAAACTGCCCTTTTGCGACCAACTTATCCTGTTGCCACAAATGGTACAAATACACACCCTTCTTTTCACCCAGTTGTTTTTTGGTCAATTGGGTATTCTCCGCATTGTAGTAGAACTTTTGGACTTCCTTACCAGATGCGTCAAAAATCTGCACGATGTAAGGCGCTATATTGTTGGGATTTTGGATTTCGAAGACTGTCTCCTCTGTTATTGGATTGGGGTGAATGCTCACAACCGTTCGTTCCTTCAATGTCAATTCAGGAACATCCGTTGGAAATGCCCAAGAATCAAATGCCTCCTGCAATACATCAATCGGCTCTACGCCAAAATCGGTGAACGGAATCACAATGTCCAAATGAACATCTTCCATAGAGTCCTCTGGTTTTGCGACCTTGATATAAGCCGACAAAGAAGATACCCCCTCACCCAAACAACGGGTATCTGCTCCTGGCACTTTTGCCCCTTGCAGTGCCGCCATCAGCTTATCTGCCAAACTCCCTTCTGTATTCAGAAACCGCACTTCCATTGAGTCCAAAATCTCTTGCCCCAAGAGTATATTCCCTTGAATGGCATAATTTTCTCCAAGAATATGGTTTTTGTAATTGTTGGCAAACTGACCTGTATAAGCCGCCGTTCTGGGTTGATTGTTTTCATCAAAATCCACGATACCGTATTGACGAACACGGTGATTGTTGCCCACATCATTGCTTTTCAGCCAAGAGATGATTTCGTCAGGTGATTTTCCATCCAACAACATTTCGCCCGCATTGTCTTGATTCACGGCATTCCAAAGAGCCTGTGTATTAATCGCCCCTTTGCCTGGATAGACTCGACAGATAACCGCTACGCCACCAGAACCAGGAAATTGTATATCATCTAAACAAGATGCGCCCGCACTGCCCACTTCTCCCGTTTCGGTATCCACCGCTACGATAGAGAAAGTATCTTGTGCAAACAACATTGAAGTAGGGAGTAAAAAGAATAATGCGAGTAATTGTAGGTATTTCATTGAAGTAATATTTGGTTTGAACGATAGAAAATCAAGATACTGAAAATAGATTTTTAAAAAAAATGCTCAATAGCGGTGGATTTCAGGATTCACCATTATTGAGCATTTTATTCGTTTTTTGAAAATTAAAATTTTAGCATATTTTCAAGAACCATTTAGCCACTTTACGTCAGAGACCTAGTTCAATATGACACATAGTATTTGTCATATTGTAAAAATCTTCTGAATGAATAGGAGGATTTAAGTTAAATATCCATCCGACAAGGTGAAGTCGACAAACCAATTAGGCACACTTCAAAAAATAAGTTCACAAATATCATTTCATAAAAACCTGATATTGAAGTACTTTTATTTTTTGTTCATTCATTCCTTACTGCACCAATTCTGCATCTTCCAACACATAAATCAACCCATTTGGAGTCTGAGAAAGCACCAACATGCCTTTGAATTTTCGGGCATCGTCCATCTGAAACCGCTGTCCTTTTTTTGCCAACCGAAGTTCAACCACCGATTCAGGGCCCGCATTTCCACAAAAAAAGCAAGAACTATAAGGAAACGCAGACAAAACATAATAATCGCCATCCACGTCCACAGGAATCATAAATC
>JBGCDY010000326.1:0-9101 GCA_045105835.1 Chitinophagales bacterium | reverse complement strand
GGACCAACGACTGTTTTGATGTGAAAATGTCGATATTCTTTCTTCGCAGGCTTGGCATTGCGAAAAATGACCATTGAACCAACAGGAAAATGTCCCTGAATATTGGAGGTGTCAAAACACTCAATGTGGATAGGAACCTCTTTCATTCGGAGATCTTTCTTCAATTGGGTCAAGATTTCAAAGCGTTTATCGTTTGGATTGGAGCGGGCTTCTGATTTAAGTTCTTGCTGTTTTCGGTAGTAAAATGCATTTTTCTGAGCCAAATCCATCAGCTTTTTCTTATCGCCAATTTTCGGTATGGTAATTTTGAGTTCTTTGTTTTGCAGAGTGATCTTGAAGGGCAACAACAACTCTGTAGAATTACTTTGTACTTGAGTTCTGATCTCGTGTATGGCGATTTTGAGGAGTTCCTTGTCGCTTTCGTCCAGTTTTTTCACCAGTTCTATCACCTTCGTTTGGATAATCGAACCATTCACAATCTTGAAAAAACTCACATAAGCCTTGTCGCTTTCTTCGCTTCTGAGAATGTTAAAAACATCTACATTGTTGATTTTGGGATTGACCACCATTGACTTGCCTTGGTAATCCTCCAAAGCTATGAGCTTTTCCTTCAAATCCTGTGCTTCTTCAAAACGATAAGTTTCCGCAGCCTCCTTGATGGCTTCTTTCAAATACCAAATCACTGAACGGATATTTCCCTTCAATATTTCTCGGATTTGTTTGATTGCCAACAAATACTTTTCCTCTGATTGACGATTCTCACAGGGCCCTTTGCAGTTGCCAATATGGTATTCCAGACAAACTTTGAATTTTCCTGCATCAATATTTTTTTGACTCAAATTGAAATTGCAGTTGCGAATCTGAAACAGATTGTGCATCAATTCTAAGATTTGTTTCGCTCTAGAAGTGGAGGTATAAGGCCCCAAATATTCAGAGCCGTCTTGTACCACATTTCTGGTCATAAAAATGCGGGGAAAACGTTCTTTTTTGATGCAGATGTAGGGATAACTCTTATCATCTCGCAAAAGTACATTGTACCTTGGCTGCCATTTTTTGATGAGGGCATTCTCCAACAAAAGGGCATCCTGTTCGGTTTCGACCACTGCAAATTCAATTCGCACGATTTTAGAAACCATAATGGCAGTCTTGCGACTGTCGTGTTTTTTGGTGAAATAGGAGGACACCCGTTTTCGGAGGTCTTTGGATTTGCCCACATAGATGATTTTGCCAGCTTCATCAAAATATTTGTAGATTCCTGGATTGTGAGGAATTGTTGGGAGCGTTTCTTTTATATATTGGTTCAAACGAATGAGGAATTATAAATGATAAACGATGATTTTTTCTGCAAAGACAAAAGTACGAAATAGCGTCAGAACTATTTTGGGTTGCAACAAAAGTGCTGAATCAAGGTGTTCTGCATAAAAGAACAACAATGAGAATGACCTTTGGGTTTGGTCAAATAAGGTTATCAGCTTGTATTTTGGTGTGAGAATTGAAGGTTGGTGAGTGGGTTGAATTTACTTATCGTGCATAAATCTATGCAGCAATATCAAAACCCAAATTCGATTGAACAGATAGTCTTTTCCACTCAGGAAATCACGCTTCAATTGGCGTACAATTGCCACATTGACCAAGCCTAAATCACCTACCAAATCGTCTGCTAAATAAGCATCTATCAAATACCGAAGGTCGTTTTTGAGCCAACGAGCGAGAGGAATCGAAAACCCCCATTTAGGACGGTCAAAATAGGAGGCAGGTACATAGTCGTATAATACTTGTTTGAGTAGGTGTTTGGTACTGCCATTTTTGACCTTTAGGGAAGCATTCAGATTCATAGAAAACTCAATCAGTCGGTGGTCTAAAAGAGGAACCCTGACTTCAAGACTATGCTGCATACTTGCCCGATCTACTTTGGTGAGCAAATCATCGGGGAGGTAGTATTGAAGGTCAAAAAAAGTTTGTTGTTCTTCGGCGGAAAGCTGACGAGGTGAATCTTTGAAAGGCTTGTTGATACTGTATATCGGTGAATTAAATTTTGGATTCAATAAATTGTGAACTTCTTTTTCACTGAATAGATATTGTTCCTGCGAAAAAATATGACTTTTGATTCGTGCTTTTTTAGGTGCTGCAAAAACCAAGGCCGCTCTTTGGTGCCGCTGTTTAGGCGAAAGCTGCAAGAGTTTGGCAATGGGTTTGCGAAAAGTTTGTAGGAAGGGATTGTCCAAGCGTTTTGCCCAGTTGTACATGCCATATCCCATAAACAATTCGTCTCCACCATCTCCCGATAAAGCTACGGTGACGTGTTTGCGTGCCATTTGTGAAACCAAAAGTGTAGGTATAGCAGAACTGTCTGCAAAAGGTTGGTCATAAATATCGAGTAGATTCTCAACTTGGTCGAGGGCTTCTTGCTCAGATAAGATGAATTCGTGGTGGTCAGTTTGAAGGTGTTTGGCTACCTTTCGGGCGTATTCACTTTCGTTGAACTTGCTTTCCTTGAAGCCAATGGAGAAGGTTTTAACGGGCTTATCGGTAATGGATTGAGCTATTGCAGTGACGATGCTGGAATCTATACCGCCACTCAAAAATGTACCAATAGGCACATCTGCAATCAAACGGTGTTGAACGGATGAAATGAGAAGTTCTCGGAGTTCTTCTTTTGCAGTGCTTTCGTTTTGAAGTGTTTGGGATTGTATTTGCTTTTTTAATTGCCAAAAAGGTAGAATGTCAAGTTTACCGTTTTCAAAAACAGCAGCATTTCCTGCGGGTATTTGAAAGATGTTTTGGTAGAATGTATGTGGACAGGGAGTGTATCCGAGGTGTAGAAAAGAGGCGATGGCTTTTCGGTTGATTTCCAATGTGGGTACTATTGCCGCAATGGCTTTTATTTCCGAAGCAAAAACCAAATCTTGACCGTTTTGCCAATAGTATAAGGGCTTGATACCGATTCTGTCTCTAAAAAAATGCAGTCTATTTTCTTCTTGGTCATAAATGACAATGGCAAACATACCGTTTAACATTTCAATCGCTGCCTTTCCTATTTTGGCAAAAGCTTCAATGATGACTTCGGAGTCAGATGTGGTTTCACAAACCAATTGAAGTTGTTCTGCAATACTCTGGTAATTGTAAATTTCTCCATTGAAGACCATTGTATAGCGTCCATCTTTGGAGTAAAAAGGTTGATTGGCTGCTGCTGATAGGTCTATGATACTGAGTCTTCTGTGCCCCAATCCAATATTGAATTTCTTATGGGATTCAAAAAAGTAGTTGGCAGCGTCTGGACCACGATGCGACAAGGCAGTGGTCATTTTTTGAAGATTGTCTTTGGAGAGTTTGGAAGAGTGAAAACCTGTGATACCGCACATGGGCTTATTGGGTTAAAATCCTTGGTGTTGTGGTTTCAAATCCAGCAGGATATTCGCCCAATCGAAGGTGATTGCCTGGTCCTGTTGGATCGCAAATGTAATAAGGTTTTCCTTTGTGGAAGATAGGAGTAGCTTCTTTTGTGCCTATTCGAGGTGCTTTCTCGAAGTGCACAGCTGCACTTGCATGACCAGGAAAGTCAACCAAGAGGACATCCATTCCTAAGACTTCTTTTACCATATTCGAAAATAAGGCAGAACGATCTTCGCAGTCGGAATAGAGGTAGTAGAGTGTTTCTTCTGGTGTGAAAGCAAGGTTTTGAACATTGTAAGCAGCCTTATCTGTTTCGTAGCTTTTGGACATACGAGTGAAGCTCAAGAAAAATCGAATCGCTTGAAAATCATCCATGTCGGCAGTCAACCTGTCCAATTCTTCGTATAAGGATTCCCTTACCTGAATTGATACTGGAGTTTCTGCATGTTCTTTGATGGAAAGCTCTGGGTAACGGAACATCATTCCAACGAGACTCTCATTGATGTCAATCGAAAAAGGATAGAGTTTGCCGTAATGAATAAATGAGAAAGATTTTGTAGCAATATTGGGATTGCTTAATTGAGGCAATTGGGTAAGTCGGAATGAGAATGGCTTACCTTGAGAATTGATATTGAAGTCAGAACGATAAGAAGTGACTTTGTGGGGGATAAGCGTATGCTCATAAGCGGTTAGCTCTACAAACCAACCATCTTCATGTGCCCTCACAGGCATATCATATATGATGTCGTGTGAAAATACAGACAGCATGATGCTGTTGTTTACATAATTGAGCTGAACTTGATAGCCCGATTTGTGTAAAAGAAACCAACTAAAGAGGGTTCGGAAGTTTTTGCTTTCGCCTTGGAATGCTTCTTCTACAAACTCATAAATGAGCATATAGTACAACCAATCATTCAATTCCATTTTTTTTCTGTATGAAAGCAAACCTCCCACGACCATCAAATAGGTAGTGTTTTTTAGGTCAAAATAAAATCTTTTAAAAACCTCTTCGGAGATGTCATTACCGATAGGAAGAACCATTCGGGTATCATATTTGATTACGATTGGTTCTGAGTAAAAATCAAACGCAACTTCTTGTTTGGGAATTTCAGTCGCCAAAAGCGACTGGAATCCCATTATATTTGAAAATATAAAAATTATATATAATAAATATTTTATCATAAAGGTGCTATTCAACCCATGTTTTCAAAAGCTAAAGTACAATTTTTTTTTTCTAAATTAGTGAAAATTGCTTTTTGAAGTAATAATTATTACATTATTCCGATAATCAAGCTTATTGAAGAACCGTAAGTCTTACCACATTAGATGTTCCTGCAGGACTTTCAAGACGACTGAAGTAAACCCCATTTTCGAGCATACTTGTGTCAAATTGAATATTGCCTTTGTTCGTATTTGAAATGTTTTGGCGGTTGACTTCTTGGCCCAAGGCATTGTAAGTGACCAATTCCAAGGAGGTCAAATTGTTGGGTGTTGCAAAACTAAAGGTTGTCCATCCATCCGTTGGGTTTGGACTATTTTGACCCAATAAAATATTTGGATTCACTTGGAAGTCACTGATAGCTGTTTCAATTCCTCCCAACTTAGAGACGGTTAAATCGTCAAAATAGAAGCCATCTCCCTCTACAAATTGATCTGACCAAAAATAGAATCGTAGGATGATTTTCTGACCAATAAATTCATTCAAGGAAATTTCTTCTTTTACCCAATCGCTTTGCGTCCCGTCATACAAGGGCTGATCGTCATCCAAATAGGAATTGCCCATCGTGGTATAGTTGCCACAAAGAGGGGTTTCTACGCCTGTCTCAGAATTGACTGCAAATATCTGAACATAATCATAAGCCTTTTCGATATCCCATTTTGCCCAGAAAGAAAGTGTGGCAACATCACAATCACTGAGGTCAATACGTTTGTTGAGAGACAGTTGATTAGATGAGCCAGGAGAGTATTCTCCATCGGGGGAGTCTGTGATAGAAGTACTGCTTGAATAAAACTCAGCTGTACTCAGCCCCCAATTGTCACTTGTCCATGCACTCAAGTCATCTGCCCTTTCGTTGAGTATTATGGCAGGCGCACCAAAATATTTGGTGATAGAAGTTCGCTCAATACTGCCTTCATTGTTGTCCAACAAAACATCAAATGTAATGATATCACCATCTGCAATATCTGAACGTAGTTCATAAACAAATGCTCCTTCAAGAAATTCCAATGGACTATCAAGCGTAAAGCTTTGAGATGAACTCGTGCTGACGATGGCATCGTTGGTGGCTTCAATGGATATGGTAAATGGGACATCATCCTGCAATCCTATTCGGGTGAGTTTGAAAGAAAAACCTGATTGAAGTTCAGTCGCAAAAAGAGGCGAGGTATCTGCAATTCTTGCATAATTGTGTACCAAAGAAGCAGTCGCAATATTCGCCCCTACATTTTCTTGACACAAAGGAATAATACGACCAGCAGCAGGCCAAAAACCATCAGATGGGCTTCCTACTTCTGGTGTAAATGCAAGTGTTTTGTTTTTAGTAGTTTGTTCGCCATACATCCAATCATCTGAATCACCATTCACGAAATAGCCTACTGTTTGGTTTGCAGTGCCTGGAAAATAACCGTTTTCTTGGGTCATAATCTGTGCATAATTCACAAAAAGTGCAGAATCAGGAGTGTAAAGATCTGCTTCATAACCCCAAGGGTAAATCAACAAGTCGCTGAAAGAGTGGTAGTTGAGTGCGATTTGAAAATCGTGTGTATTGCAGAAATATTGAACAGCTTGGGTCTCTGGTTCGGAGAAAGGAGCAGAACCTCTATAGGTATCGCTTGATTGATCTGATGAAGACCCCACCTCATCTCTTCCCCACTCCCAATCGTAGTTTCGGTTGAGATCTACTCCATCAGATTGAGGATTGAAGCTGCCATTTCCATCGTTGTCATTGGCATTTCTACGCCACATGCCACCACCATTTGGATTGGTCAATTGGTTGTATTGGTAGCCATCAGGATTGATACAAGGGATGAAATACATTTCTGTATTGTCCACCAAAAACTTGATATTATCATCTCTCTCATAGTTTTCGAGGAGGTAATACATATAAAAAATCATCTGAGAAAGAGAAGCGGGTTCTCTGGAATGGTGCAATGCCGTGTACAAAACTTCTGGCTCATCTTCATCTACATAAGGGGAATCTGATATTTTTACCCAATGTAATACATTGTCTTCGTGTGTTTTGAAGTCGCCAATAGTTTCTTTGACCGTAATCAAATCAGGAAATTTTGCAGCCATGTTGTCGAGGTGTTCCAACATTTCTTCATAGGTGAAAAAACCAGCCATGCTTCCCAATTCAAAATTGCTAGGAACAGTATAGTCAATTGTCTCACCACCATCTGTAGTAGCACACCCTGCCTTTTTGTAATGTGCGTGATGGTGCTCTTCTGCCCGTTCTGTACTTGTATAATGCGCTACCACATCTTTGTGGATGATGTCATAACTAAATCCTGCTTGTTCCATTTTTTTGATGTCAGAAGCAGAAAAATCACTGGTAAACCAAACTCCTTTCTTGAACTCGCCGTGGTCTATTTCCACACCCATTGTACTCAATTCTGCCAAGCCCTGTTCGTTGGTATAGATTTTTACCCTTGAATATTGTTCTTGCGTTGGTACTATCTCACTATCAGGAGTCTGTTGTGCGAATGCGAATTGTGTAAATACACAAGTAAATAAGCTCAGTAAAAAAAGTAACTTACTCTTGTTCATAAGTACAAAGGTTTGATTTTGCAATAATTAAAATATAGAATTGATGGTTGTTAAGTAGTGAATCAAAATTAATTATGCTACTTAATTCTTTACGCGAAAAGTGTGCCTCTCAACATTCGCCACTTCCCATTGATGTCTTTTCGGAGTTCCACGTTTGAAAATCCTTTTTTTTGAAGCATCTCTCTACAATCTTGACCAAAGAGCTCACTTACTTCAAAATAAAGCGTACCATTTTTATTCAGCTTCAATAAAGCCAAATCTGCAATGGTTTGGTAGAAAATCAAGGGTTCGGAGTCTGCTACAAACAACGCAAGTGACGGTTCATAGTTGAGCACATTTTCACTCATTTCGTTTTTTTCACGCTCACAAATATAAGGAGGATTGCTTACAATGGTATTGAACTTGGGCAACAAGTCCCAAATTGTCCTGTTCAACACATCTATTTTTTGGAACTGAATGGGTAATTGGAGTAAATCAGAATTCTTTTTGGCGGTTTCTAAAGCAGTTTCACTCACGTCAATGGCGGTAATATTTGCTTGAGGAATATTGTGCTTCAATGCGAGTGGAATACAGCCACTTCCTGTGCCTATATCCAAGATTTTCAATTTACTGTTTCTTAATTCGTTTGGAGAATTTTGTTTGGAGGAGTCATCAATGATCCATTGTACCAATTCCTCTGTCTCTTGCCTTGGAATTAAAACAGATGGATTGACCTTCAATTTTAGTCCATAAAAATCAGCTTCTCCCAAAATGTACTGAATGGGTTCTTTTTGCTGCAATCGTTGGGTGATTTGCTGCAATTCTTGTACTTGTGTGTTGTTGAGTTTTTGGTCTTGACGGATTTGCAGCGAAAGGCGGTTCAATTGAAGTAAATGCTCCAAAACAAAACCGCTGATGGTTTTGGCTTCTCCAATATCGTATATGCCTTTTAGGTCTTGCTGCAATTGTTGAAGTGATTGGCGAATGGTGGGTAAAGACATAAAATGATTTTTTCAAAGTTGGGTATTGGTCAAAATAAAGCGGCAGGAATTTTATTCCTGCCGCTTCAAAATTTGTATTTCAAATAATCTAAAAATCCATTATGGGAAAATACCTAATTCGATGTAAGAAGTAGCTACTTTATTGATGGCTACCAAGAAAGCGGCAGTTCTCAAATCTTTCACACCCTCAGATTTCCATGTTGCGTGAATGTCCTGATAAGCACTGATCATGGTATCTTCCAAACCAGAACGAACGATATCCACTTCACTTCCTCCTTTGATGATGAGGCGGCGTTCTTCAGGCTTCAATTTCTTGCCTGTATTGTCCTCAATCGCTTTCACAAAACGACGTTGAACCATTTCTTCATGTCTTTTTGACATCCTACCAAAACGAACATGCGACAAGTTTTTGAGCCATTCGAAGTAAGAAACAGTCACACCACCTGCATTCAAATAAACATCAGGTAGTACCATGACTCCTCTTTTCAACAAAATCTCTTCTGCTTCAGGAGTTGTAGGACCGTTTGCTGCTTCTGCAATAATCTTAGCTTTGATTCTAGGAGCGTTTTCGCTTGTAATCACGCGTTCAATCGCAGCAGGAATCAAGATATCACAATCCATTTCCAATGCTTCTGCACTGTTTTTGATATTGGTCGCACCAGGAAAATTCAAGATACTTCCTGTATTTGTGCGGTGCTCAAATAGGGCATCAATGTCAAAACCTTTTCCTGTTGGATCGTAGATAGCTCCTTCATACTCTGCTATTCCGATGACGTGTGCGCCTTCTTCTTGGAAAATTTTAGCAGAGTGAAAACCCACATTACCAAGACCTTGTACGATGACTCGTTTGCCTTCAATGCCAGTAGTCAAACCCAAAGCTGCCATATCTTCGGCATCGCTCACTGCTTCACGAACGCCAAAGAAAACACCTCTACCAGTAGCTTCGACACGACCTCTAATAC
>JBGCDY010000325.1:0-2373 GCA_045105835.1 Chitinophagales bacterium | reverse complement strand
ATTGCTATGACCAGCAGTGTGTTTTATCTCTTCAAAGATGTAAGTACAGAAGGTTATGAACTCTTCTTTTTGGGAGGCTTTAAGTACGTAATCGTTTTGGCTTTAGAAGTGTTCATTATCCACTTTGGCGGCAAAACCACTGAAATCCTCACAGGACAGCCCTTTTATTTGTCCTTCAAAGGATTTTTGGGTGATCAAGTTAGAGCAGTAAAAGTGATTGCTCAAAAATATTTATACGAACTGCTGGCAACGATTTCTATAAGAGTAATACTCAGTATGGTAGGTTTAGGTATTTTTGAATCTCCATTGAATTTTCTTGTTCAGTGCTATTTTTTAGGAGTGGTCATTATGGATAATTACTTCAAACACAGAGGGAAGACAACAAGGCAGAGTGAGCAAATCATTCGACAATATGCAGGTTTGGCAACTGCCATTGGAATGTGTTTTTACATCCTGCTCTTTGTTCCTATAGTAGGGGCGGTTTTAGGTGCTTGTATTGCAGCGGTAGCAGGTACGCTCGCCCTACACGAATTGAAGCCTTTGAAGCAGGAAATTGAAAACAGTATTTGAAGTAGAGGATCAAAAATGGATAAAAAACACCTCAATAAGTTGGGCGATTTTGCTTGTAAGAAAAAAAATGTAAATTTTATTGCCCATAGAACCTGCGTTGAAGTGGACTTTCTACTTTATTCTTCTTCATTTTTAACAGCTCGCACAACAATTTATTTCTGACATTGTTATTTAGTGATACTAAAAGTGAGTCACTCTGTTTTCAGTTCAAAAAAAATCATTAGTTTTAAAAATATCTAATTTTTTTAGAAAAAATCTATTAGATATTTTGAAGTGACACTTTTTTTTGCTATCTAATGGAGTTCTTGCTTGGGAGAAGCAAGAATAGCGTAACTATTTTAACCAAATTTAATTTATGCGAGCATTAAAAATTACGAGTTCTATTACTCGGCGTGACGAGAAGTCGATGGAAAAATATCTGACCGAAATATCAAGATATGACGTATTGACACCCGATGAAGAGTATAAGTTGTTCAGTAAGATTAGAAGTGGAGATGAAGAAGCCTTATTGAGGATTGTCAATCACAATTTGCGTTTTGTTGTTTCAGTCGCTAAACAATATCAACATTTGGGACTGTGGTTAGGAGATTTGATAAATGAGGGGAATATTGGATTGATCAAAGCCGCAAGTCGTTTTGATGAAACGAGAGGATTTAAGTTTATCTCTTACGCAGTTTGGTGGATTCGACAGTGCATTATTCAATCCATCAACCAAAAAGCCCGCAAAATTCGTTTGCCATTGAATCAAAAAGCTGCTACATCAAAGGTGATGAAACAAATCATCATTTTTATGCAGCAAGAAGGGAGAGAACCTTCGGATGAAGAATTGGCAGATGCAACAGGTTTCACAGTAGCGGTAGTGAAAAAGAGCTTGAAAAATTACAAACTTTGTCAATCTTTGGATGCACCTGTTGGAGACGAAAGTGATGCTTCCTTGGCTTCTTTATTGGAGGATGGGAATGTCCTTCAACCTGATCATGATGTGGCGGTAAAAGAGTCACAAAAGATAGAAGTACAACAGCTATTGAGCAAGTTGAGTCCCCGACAAGCAACGGTTGTAGCGATGTATTATGGAATCAATCGAAAGTATCCTGTATCCTTGACAGACATTTCTGCACATATTGGCGTGAGCCGAGAACGTGTCAGACAAATCAAAGACAGAGGATTGGAAAAATTAAGGCTTCATGCTGGAAACTTTTCCCCAACATTTTCTATGAACTAACAATTCTACATTGGTTTTCCTACAAAAGACGAAAGGTGTGACAATGCCTTTCGTCTTTTGTGTTTATATGCGAAGCAGTTGGTGAAAACTTGATAATTAATCAACCAAGGTCAAATACCCTTTCAGCATTTTTGTTGTGCCATCTTCAAAACGCACCCAGCCATAATAGGCATAAATTCCTTTTGGAGTTATTCTGCCATTGACAAGTCCATCCCAGCCAAAAGTATTGGATTCATTTACCCTACAAATTGGTTTTCCCAAACGATTAAAAATTTGAAATTCATAAGATTCTATGTTCTCACCTATTGGTTTGAAGTAGTCATTGAAGCCATCGTTGTTTGGCGAGAATGCAGTAGGTAGCACGACTTTATTGGGTAAAGAATTGTTCGTAAATGAATCTTGAGTATTAAGTTTAGCTGTTGTTGAGATAGGAATTTGAGCTGCTTTTTGGATATAGGGCAAATCGCTCAAGGTTTGGATGAGGGACTGAGTAAGGTGTGATTTTTTGAAGTGAAAATAAAAAGCATTCACTTCTTTGTTGTTGTTTAATTGCTCAATTTTGGTGATCTGATACTGCGATA
>JBGCDY010000324.1:0-7885 GCA_045105835.1 Chitinophagales bacterium | reverse complement strand
GAAACATGGACGGTACAGAATGGACGAGCCTCAACGATTACCGTTCGATGTACATACATTCTGTGCGGGTGATTTACACCGACGGCAATGGAGGGTGCAGTCCTGTTTGGGAGAACTACCAACATTGTATCGCCAATGGAGGGACTTACAATCTCGAAACCAAACAATGCGAAGGTTGTGTGGCGTTTGAGACTGCGGATGCGGCGCAAGGCCCCTGTGTGGATGGGCAAATTATGGATTGCTCAGGAAATTGTATTCCTGCCAATCAGTTCAATGATTGGATTGGTGACAACTATTGTGACGATGGTTCTTTTGGAACAGATTTTACCTGTGACCAATTCAGCAATGATGGAGGAGATTGTGGTGGACCAAGCAAAGGTTGCAGCCCAGCATGGTTGAAGTATCAGTTGTGTCTTACGGCAGGAGGAGAGTACAGTGCAGAGGGCGGAACCTGTAGTGTCCCGATTGGAGCTTGTGGTGCATTTACCAACATTGCAGAAGCACAAGGAGCTTGTCCAAATGGTCAAATTATGGATTGTGATGGAAACTGTTTTGATGCCAGTTTCTTCAATGCCATCGGAGATGGAGAGTGTCAAGACGGAAACGATACACCAAATTTCAAATGCTTGCAATACCAAAACGATGTGGACGATTGTGGTGTCGTAAAACGTTTGATTGTGGCAGGAAGTGGCGTTGTTTATACAGACAATGAAGGCGTAACGTGGAATGAATCTACAGGTTTGAATGGTGGAATTGAGCGGATGGTGACGGCAAATGATGCGAATGAAAGTGTGTACGTTTTGACGACAAGTGGAGGCACCAAACAACTGTACCGTTCTTCTGACCAAGGTACAAGTTTTGAGTTCTTATATAATTTCCCAAGCAACAATGGCGATATATGGGCTTCCCGTTATGGTTCGGGTGATGTGTACATTATCAATGGAAGCGATACTTACCGTTTGATTGCAGGAACAGATACGCCTGTGATAATTGGTTCAGTCAATCCTTCGAGCCAAGGTTATACGCTTTTGGTGGGTGGCGAAAACGACAATGGCGTGTTTTTGTATGCCTACATAGACAGCAATATCTACGCTTCCTCCAATGGAGGCATCAACTGGAGTTTCAAGAATTCTTCCCCTCAAAATCCATTTGCACGCAACAGTTTGGGCTGTTCTACTAGCAGTTCGAATCGAGTTTATATAGGAGGAGTGGATGCTTACCGAAGCTACAACCGAGGCAATACCTGGGCAAGGGTGAATGTTTGGAGTGAATATTATGGCGACCCACAAGGGCAGTTACATGCTGACATTGATGGGATTGATGCTTTTAGAGACCCAGAAGGAAATGACTTTGTGATGATTTCGACAGATGGCGGTCTATACCGTTCGGACGATGATTTGCAGACGGTGGACAACAGAACCTTGAGTGGCATAGGTGTTGGTCAATACTACTCGGTTTACACCTGTAAATTTAGCCCCAACGTGATTTATATCGGAAGTCAAGACCAAGGTTTTCAGCGCACCAGATTGGATTTCACAGGTGAAGGCTTGGTGGACTTTGAACAAACCATTAGCGGGGATTATGGCAGTATTACTTCCTTGGATGAAGGCGCAAGTTTTTGGACGGTTTACCCAGGTTTTGCGATGCACTACCCCGATGCCATCAACAGCAATGCCAATCGAAGATGGGATTTTCAAGGGGGAGGTTTTCAGTGGATGGCTCCTTTGATGGCAGACCCCGATGGAGCAGACAAGGTATTTATTGGAGGAAGTGGCGCAAGCGGTGGACAGCACCTTTGGCATTTGGACACCAATGGAGGAACAACGATGATAGCCACCCAATTGCCTTTTGATTTTAGCAGTACGGGTTCGATTACGGCTTTGGAATACGATTCCGAAACGCCCGAAATTCGCTATGTAATGAACAACAATGGCGACCTTTTCCGCACCAATAATGGCGGTGATAGCTGGACATTGACTTGGAATGGCCCGAATTCCATGCGTGGAAACGACATCATTCCTTCAAAACTGAATCCAGGTACGGTTTACATTGCAGGGAGTGGTTTCTCCAATGCAGGTGTGATGGTCAGTACCGATTTCGGAGACAACTTTGAGCCAATGGTGGAAGGTTTGCCTTCTTCCAATATCAATCAATTGGCACTGACTCCCAACGAAGATTTCTTGTTTGCAGCGACCAATGTAGGGCCTTATGTCTATGTATTTGAAGACCAAATGTGGTACGACTTGGGGGGCATCAGCGCGCCCGACCAAGATTACCGCACAGTTGAATTTGTACCCGTGACGGGTACTGCTCGTTTTGCGACCTATGGACGTGGAGTATGGGATTTTGCCCTGGCATGTTATGCGCCTCCAACAGGTTTGGGAACGGGTTCTGTGAGTACGAGTTCGGCAAATTTGCAGTGGAATGCTTCAACGGGCGCAAATGCTTATCAGGTGGATTACCGTCCTGTGGGCAGCAATACTTGGACGAGCCTTTTTACGGGAGACAATACCATTACGATTGACGGTTTGGAAGGCGACACAGAGTATGAGTTTACGGTGAAAGCCACTTGTGGTGCAGACAATACAGTGGCTTCTGAAGCAGGTATTTTTACGACCTATTGTGCTGCAATGGCAAGCAATACCGACTTTGGTTGGATTGACGAAGTGCGCCTCAACCAACTCAACAATCCAAGCGGAAATGATGGCGGTTATGGGGACTATTTGACCCAAAACACCCTTGTTTTGGTAGGTGTTCCCTACGAATTGCAGCTCACGCCTGGTTTCCAAAGTTTTGCAGCGAATCAATACTGGAAAGTTTGGGCAGATTTGAATCGTGATGGGAGTTTTGATGAAGAAAGCGAATTGTTATTTGCCAGTGAGAATCCATCCCAAGAAGCTTTGACAGTCAGCTTGCAGTTGGCGAATGAGGTGAGTGAAGGGGCGGCTGTTTTGCGGATTGCGATGCAGTTTGACGAACCGATTGCAGATGCGTGTAGTGCTTTTAATTATGGTGAAGTCGAGGATTATACCATTGACATCAAAAAATACTGTGTGGGAAGTGGTAGCAATACGAATTGGGAATGGATAGCGGGAGTAGCCGTAGGCGATTTTGTGAACGAAAGCAGTGGTGACAATGGTTTTGGGGATTATACCAGCGAAATCATCGAATTGACGGCTGGCGAAACCTATCCTGTGACTTTAACGCCTGGTTTTAGCAATGCGCCTTATGAAGAATATTGGCGCATTTGGATTGACCTCAATGGAGATGGAGTTTTTGAAGATACTGAATTGTTGTTTGATGCAGGTGAGGTGAGTGCAGTGGCTGTCAATGGTGAAATGACTGTACCTGAATGGGTGACAAATGCTTATGTCAAAATGCGGGTGGCAATGAAGTATGGAGGAGCAGCAGAAGTTTGTGAGGTGTATGGAGATGGTGAAGTGGAAGAATACACTGTTCGATTGCAGGCTACGGAGGCACGACTTCAATTGAAGGTCTTACTTCAAGGGGCTTTTGATACCGAAACAGGCTTGATGTCCACTCATTTACTACAAAGAAACCTTCTTCCGCTTGCCCAGCCCTTCAATACGGAACCGTGGAACTATGAAGGAACTGATGCTTTGGAAAATGGGATGATGTTGCCTGAAAACTTGGTGGATTGGGTATTGGTCGAAATCCGAGATGCCAACAATCCTTCTATCATCATCGAACAAAAAGCGGCACTCTTGCTGCAAGATGGCACGATTGGAGGAAGTCGTGACCCGTCGGATGTGAATGGTTTGCGCTTTGAAAGCAATTTGCAGGAAACGGATTTTTATGTGTCCATCAAAACCCGTAACCATCTTGCCATACTTTCTTCTCAAACGGTTACACTTCCCACTGCGACACCTTTTGACCTAACGAATCCGAACAATGTAAGTGGTGGGGAATCGCAATTGGTAGAATTGGAAGAGGGAAGATTTGGTTTGTTGTCGGGAGACTTCAATAGCGATGGTGTCGTATCGGTGGAGGACTTCAATTTCTTCCATGCTCAATTGGCTTTGCTGAATTTTTATGTGGATGGCGATGGCAATATGGATGGTATGGTGAATGTGCGGGATTACAATTTGTATCGTGGCAATTCGAGTGTGATAGGAGTAGAAGAGATTCGGTATTAGTGGGTTGAACACAGAGGCTCGGAGACACAGGGGAATTTTGAACGCAGAGGTGGAGAGGCGGAGAGTTTTTTTGGTTTTAGCAAGACTTTGCCAACAATTTTCAATTTTGGCAACTTTAAAACGATGGTGAATGAAGGCAGAAATCGAGAGGTGTTTTAGTTTGCCTTCGGGTTGGTGATAGTTGGTTTCCATTGTTCATTTTGTAGTAATTTTGTTGAAATTTGAAACTGTAAGAATTGATGTCAAATAACAATGCAATATGCAAAGACCAAGAGACTTTTTTATAGATCAACTAAAAAACCTTGTTCCTACTTTATCTTCAGCCCAATGCGATTATTATGCAGAAGCATGTATCATCGCATTGGAGAACCAAAAACATAGCTCAAATGTTGAACTAAGAGTTATTGGAGATTTTGGTGACTGTTTTGTATTAAAATGGACGACTACACCAAATAAAAGAGGTTGGACTGAACCAAGAATAATTGCAGAAAATGGAGGTATAGCGATAGCCTTCTTGTTGATAATCGAGATGACAGATTTTCAGGTGATTCAACAATCCATTATTGGAACTGGATTTGATTATTGGTTAGGGTACAAAGAAAATCATCCAAATTATGACCCTGATAATTTTTTGAATGCGAGGTTAGAGATTTCTGGTATTAATAAAGGAAGTCGAGGAGAATTGAATCGAAGAGTCAAGCAAAAATTGCAACAAGTCGGTGTAACCGATTATCTTCAAATTCCTGCCTATATCATTGTCACCGAATTCAGTAACCCAATTAGTAAAATTATTAAAAAATGAGCCAAGCACAAACCTTACATATTGAAGCAATGCAAAAAGCGGCAGATGCTTTTGCAGCCCAACGAAGTGGAGATTATCACAATTACCTTCAACTGACGAAGCAAGCTTTTGAGAAGGAAAAAGAGGCTGCTTGGCTATTGTTTCACAAAACCAAAGCAGAACCGACCCGTTCTATTCTTTTTCGTAGTGCTGCTCAATTGGCTTTCAATTGTGGTAAAATGAGGGAAGCAGAACAATTGATTTCAGCAGCTTTGGCGGGGAATCCTCCGATAGAAATTTTGAGAGAATTGCGTTTGTTGTACCGTGAAGTATTGGATACTTTTGAATTGGTGGCATAAAATAAACCAAAAAACACCCCCATGAACTTCATCAATATGGATGCTTGGGTTCGCCGAAAGCATTTTGAATTTTTCAAAAGCATGGCGAGCCCTCATGTCAATTTTTGTGCAAATGTTGACATCACCCACCTACGAGATTTTGTCAAAAAAAACGAACTCCCCTTCACCCAAACAATGGTTTACATTGTGTCAAACACTGCAAATGCGGTCAAAGAGTTCCGTTATCGAATTCGGGGCGAGCAAGTAGTGGAGCATGAACGGGTGCACCCTTCTTTTACGGTGATGACGAACGTTGAAGATGTATTTACATTTTGTACGGTCAATTACCAACCTGAATTGAAGCCTTTTATAGCGCATACAAGTGAGGTGATGGATTTTCGGAAAAACAATCCTTCGCTTGAAGATGAAGCGGGGCAAGATAATTTGATTTTTCTGTCTGCCATTCCTTGGTTTTCTTTCACCAGTTTTCAGCACCCCATGCACGTTCCTTCAAGGGATTCTGTGCCTCGAATTGCTTGGGGAAAATACTTTGAAGAAAATGGTCGTATCAAAATGCCTTTGGCAGTGCAAGCTCATCATGGATTGGTGGATGGGGTGCATGTAGGGAGGTATTACCAGCATTTCCAAAAATTGTTGGATGCGCCAGAGGATTTTTTGAAGGATATAAATTAATGGATTTTAATATTTTATGTAACGGCGAATTCATTCGCTGACACGTTCTACAAGATTTAACCTGATAGATAAACAATGTTTATATTGGTTTTCAATTTGTTTTCACATCGAATCTTTTTCACATATTACCTGCGGCGATTAAAATCGCCAGTATATACTTTTGAACTTGCATTTCTTTAAGCCCCCTGAACCACCCAAATTTGATTCCCTTCAATGTCATTGACTGCTCCATAATGGAAACCCTCTGATTCTTCAAAATTGGGACCAAAAACCAATGTTCCACCATGTTCTTCAATGCGTTTGAAGAAGGCTTGGATATCCGACACGACCAACTGCATAATCGCTGCATTGTTTCTGGGTTGAGGAGGATGCATGTCCATTTCTTTGGCGGGAGTGATGCCTACGACGAGCTGTTTGTCATAAGACAATTCGGCATAGTGGTAGTTTGCAGTCCATTCCTCTTGGATTTCGAGCCCCAAGGCTTTGATGTACCAATCCACCAATTTGGGGTAGTCTTCGGCAAGGATGACAACATTGAGTAGTCTAAGTTTCATTCTTTGTGAGTTTGGTGTGACTGTGGGCTTCAGTGGAAAAATATTCAATATACAAAAATTACCAAAGAACCTATTTTCGTAGTATTCCTTACACTATCTTTTTTCAAGATTTGAATATACCAAAGCTCTAAACAGAATCAACCAAGGAAAAAAGAGTACACTTCATAGAATGTTTAATTGTTAGTCAATACGAGTTTCCTCTTCATTAGACCTTATTCCTCAATGCTTATAGGACACAAACAAAACCTCCAATAGCCGAAGCTACTGGAGGTTTTTGTGAGAGCAATCTAATTAAGAATTCTTTTCTGTCATCTATTTCTGTTCAAAACTCTTCCTAAAATTCGGCTGTACCAAATACAAAGTACCTGCGGTCATGAATAGCAATGCCAAGATGATCAAGCCCCATTCAGAGAGGGTTGGGATGCTTGCAGAGGAGGGGGAAGGGAAACTTAATGTGGTAGAGGGGTCACATTGAGTTGTTGTAGCTGTTGAAATGTCACATGCATCGCTTCCTTGAGCATAGACATTGTAAGAGAACCCAGATAGAAGTCCAGTACAAGTATATGTGTCGTTATAAATCCATGTGAGTGTAAAAGGCTCTTTAAAGAGACTTCCACCATTTGAATTATTATAACATGGGCAGCCCTCCACATCCGTTGCGTTTCGTGTGTAGTCTCCATTAGCAGCACCTGAGAAGACAGAACATCCAGATATCGTAAAAGAATCGGGTTGAGCCAATAAAAAATTGGAGGAGATAAAAAGTAAGAAAACCAAACAAAAGGAAGGTAAGCATATTGCTTTTAGCTTACCTTCTTGGGCAAAAAAGTTAAAATTGTTCATTTGAAAAGTAGATTTAAAATTCTAAAAAATCACATTTATGCTGCGATATAGTCTTCCAAAAATAAAACCCACCTTCAAAAAAAACAAATTCCCTCCCCATTTCACCTCTCCCCCAATGACGATTTTTAGGCTCCAAAACATGAACGGTACACATTTGATACATGAACGGTACATTTGGCTAAATGTCATTTTTGGGTCAATTTTATTTAAGTAATAAGAAAAAAATAAATGAACATCTTAATTCCCCCTTTGAAGGGGGCAGGGGGATGTAGGGGGTATGTTAGCTAAAAAATCGTTCAGGTTATTTTTTTACCGTTACTAAGTGCAATAATGCTTTTTGTTAAAAAAAATAGGAGTGTATTGAAGCAGAATTTTTCTTGCTTGATTTTTTTCAAAAAAACCTTCAATTCGGTTTCTATCTTTCGTCCAATGAAGTATGACCGAACAACAAAAACGATACATAAAAAGATAAAATGAGGAGAATTGGTTTCGGTTACTTTTTATATCTCCCATCACTTTTTT
>JBGCDY010000323.1:0-7331 GCA_045105835.1 Chitinophagales bacterium | reverse complement strand
AATTATTTATAAATAATCAATAAAATTATTAATTCTACTGTTTATCTCTCTTTTTCTAAAAAGGTCACCCCCAAAAAACAAGTTTTAAAAAAAAAGATTCTTTGACAAATTCTGTGTGGGATGTAAAGACTACGGCAGTCTGATTTTCAAGGGAATAGACTACCATAGTCTTATGGTTAATATTTTAGTCAAAAAATCAACGAACCAATTCCATATACCTTCTATCCCTTGCCGCACGCTCCAAAAGCAACTGCTTGCATTTGTATTTGTACTTTTTGGCATAGGATTCATTCTTCAATCCTGCAATTGAAGCAATCTCTCGCATTTTCTTTCCCTCCAAATACAGTTCTAAGACCTGACGTTGTTTACTAGGAAGGTCTTGCATTTTTTCTTGGTAGAAACCGTAGCGTTCATCGTCGATGTATCTTTGTTCTACACTGCTTTCTGATTGGGTGTTTGGAGGGATGCTATCTACTTGTACAAAGTGTTTGCCTTTGCGGAGTTTGCTCCACCAAAGTCTGCGGCAAATGCTGTGTAGGAAGGTCAAAAAACTGGAAGTCAATGTCACCTTCCTTTTTTTGGTCATTTTGTAGATAACGACTAGCCCCTCCTGAAAAATATCCTTTGCATCTTCAATGCTGCCCTTGTTGTCCTTGATGAAGGTATAAATGGTGTGGCTATACCGTTGGTAAATCTTTTTTAAAATTAGTGAGTTGTTATTTGCAATACCGTCAATAAAAAATTGATCTGTGTGTGGCTGAGTAGTTGGTTGTAGATTCATTGTCTTTTTTGAATGGTGTTAGAAAATAATGCTTTTCATGTTATTTATGGCTCGATTTCGGCTTATTGGCTTTTGTATTAATAGAGTTGCTCTTTTTGTAACAGGCATTAACAGTGTTAATTCAAAATGACTGAAAAATGACAAAATATTTTTATATTCATTGTTTTGCTTGTTAGTGTTGTTATTTATTTACTCGTTGGTTTTTTGGAAACAACTGTCAGTGATATTTTGAACTATGATGAATAAATTATAACTGTCTTGTGTTGCAAGACGAAATTGTGTTGAGATAATTTGTTTTTGCCTGTAATAAATTGATTGTTAGTTATTTGAATGAATGGTTGGTGCGTTGTACTATCATTATTTGTTTAGTTTTTTCTTTTCATTTGTTGTTACATTCATTAATAGAATAGCCTATCTCAAAGGTTACCCCCTTCTTCTACTTTTGTTAAGCTTTTTTCAGTTATTAAAAATAAGCTGTATTTTAGCGACTGACTGTTAGTAACAATAGCTGATTTTTATTGTTACTCATAAAATTTAAAAAAATAAAAAAAGGAAGGTATCCTTTTAGATTTTCAAGCTATTAACAAGGGGAGTCGGTTTCAGTAGGATTTGAAGGCTGAAACCCTTTTCAACAAATTCAATTATTTATTCACTTAATTAAAATCATTCAACTATGAGTAATCCGATTAAAAATGACGGAGGACTTGGAGATAGGGTTCCAAGAATAGTAAAGGTGAAAATTAGACGGAAAGTTACAGGAGAAGAGAATGACGGCGGTATGTTATGTGATGTTGTATTAGAATTGGAGGCAGCAGTTAGTGATTTTCACTATACAGTTATCTTAGCCTTTCCAATTTCAGTTGAACTGAATTCTCCTACTATAAGTGGAAATGAGGTTAAGTATTCTAATATAGAGATGGCAACCCCTTCCTCACCAGGAAATGTTGATACAATGTTTCTTTCTGGAGCTCCTCCTCCCAACGCTTTTGAACACGAGCCACAGAATAACGTACCTTATTCTGTAGAATAATCATTAGTGAACCTTACTTTTATTTTTTACAATACGCAGCCTTGCTAATTTCTTTTTTCGTAGAAAAATTTATCAAGGTTGTGTTTATTTTTTTCGTATTATAGAGGGCTACTATCTAATATCATTAAAATTCCTTGCGGAATGACAAAGAACAGCCCTCTGATATTCATTATAAAACTTTTTTTGCCATTAACAATCTGTCTCATTGGGTGGAACAATCCCAATAAGATTATTGAAGGAAGTAAAATCAAGGTTGTTCAAGAGGATGTAACTACAGCAGAGGAATTCGTTGAAAAAAGCCGGTTATTGGATGCGGAAGGAGACTTTCAAGGCGCATTGAAGTTTTTGGAAAAAGCAAAAGACATATACTTTCAACTTAAAGAATGGGAAAAGGCAATTAACTGTGTAGTAGAACAGGCAAAATTAGCAGATGTATTTGAAACAGTGGATGTCAAACTTGAATACAGTCAATCAGCAGTTGAACTTGCACAACAACACCTTTCTCCCAGTCATCCCATTTTAGCCACTGCATATCGACAAGGTGCAGAGGCATTGATATGGATTGAGCAAGTAGATTCTGCCAGTCAATTGCTGCTTGAAATTTTGCCTATCTTTGAAGAACACTCACTTTGGGTAGATTTGGGATGGTCTCAAATTTTTTTGGGGCTTAATTATCTGAATGCTAACAATTTGGAGGAGTGCCAAAAATATTTTGAAAAAGCCGAGTCGCTACTTAACCAACAAGTGTTGGAGAAAGAAGACCATGTAAGCATGGAAACAACCCTTTTGTCTTTATTGGGTATCTTGTATCAGATTCAAGGGGACTATGACCGTGCGATCGAAATTACGAAACGAGCATTAAGCTTCAATCTCGCTACTATTCCCATAGACTCTACGACCCATAGTACCTACCTTTCCAACTTAGGTGTTTTGTATTCCTACAAAGGCGATTATCAACGGGCTTTGGATTATTCTTTACAGGCTCTTCACAGCCATAAAGACGCAGGAGGAGAAGATGAATTGTTTTTTAATATTGGAGTGATTTTTTCATTTCAAAAAAAATACCATAGAAGCACCGAGTATTTCCATAAAACCCTAAAAATTGTAGAAAACCAACCCAACCCATTCAAGACGCAGATAGATGTCTTCAATAGTTTGGGAGGAAATTTTAAATATATAGAAATCTATGACAGCGCATTTTATTATTGTCAAAAAGCAATTGAGATAAATCTAAATTATGGAAAAGCAGATAGTTGGAATGTTTTTGGGGAAATAGCCTATGAACAAAAAAAAGGAAATCAAGCCATAGCCCATTTCTTGGCTGCCATAAAAGCCTACCAAAAAGACTCTGTTGCAGAAAGTTCAAGTCCTTTTTATCTCGCCAATATCTACACGAACTTAGCAGGTGTTTATGCCCTAAAAGGGAGTTTGAATAATGCTTTGCACGCTTACCAAAAAGCCCTTACTATCAATCATGCTACTTTTAAAGACAGTCTTCAATGGCAAAACAACCCGCCATTAGAAGGAGTACACAACCCTGAATATTTTTTGGAAACGGTACATGGAAAAGCGAAAACTTTGGCACGTTTTACAGACTCCAAAGCGCATCTAAAAGCTTCTTTAGAAACCTATCAACTTTTGATACAGTGGACAGATAGTTTGCAAGTAGGACATGCTACCGAAACAGCGAGTTTGGATTGGGCAGAATTGTTCAAACAAATCTATGGAGAAGCCATTGACGTCGCTTATCGACACTATCAATCGACCCAAGATTTGACCTATTTAGACCTCGCTTTTGCCTTTTCCGAAAAAAGCAAAAACAGTCTTTTGTTGGAATCCCTCAAAGCAGCCGAGGGGAAATCCTATGCAGGTGTACCTGACAGCTTGCTGCAAAAAGAAAAAGATTTGAAGCTTGATGTGACCTTTTATGAACGAGTTTTGCAGGAAGCCAAAATCAATCAAGAAGAAGCCAAAATCAAACTTTACGAACAATATTTCTCCAAAACCCGCTTGGAATTGGCAGAATTGAAGGAACAATTGGAGGAGGATTTCCCCAAATTTTATGCATTGAAGTATGGCGGCAAAATCATTTCGATTGAAGAAGTACAGTCCAAGATACTGGACAATGAAACGGCTTTCTTGGAGTATTTTATAGGAGACCGTACCGCTTTTGTTTTTGTCATTACCCAAAATACGACGGATTTAGTGCCACTAAACAGTCCTTCCCAGATAGAAGAACAAGTGGCTGGTTTTCGTCAGAATTTATTGAACACCAAAGCTTTTTACACAGACTCTAAAGCGGCAGTGGAGGACTACCAACAAAAAGCTACGCAAGCCTACCGAGCTGTTTTGGAGCCTGTTTTGGCAGTGCTACCTTCTGGTATTCAAAAATTGGTGCTTGTTCCCGATGAATTTTTGAACAGCCTTCCTTTTGAAGCCTTGACCACTGCCATCGTTCCTGATGCTGGATTTGATTTTGGAAAACTTTCTTATGTGTTGCAGGACTATCAAGTGCATTATGCCTACTCTGCCGATTTGTTGTTGAATAATCAAGACAGACAAGCCGAATTGCCTGCCAATGACGAATGCCTTGCCTTTGCGCCCTCCTATGAAGAGGGAGAGTTTTTGGTTCAAAGGGGAGACTTGGAACAGCTTCGTTCTACTACTGAAAATTTGGAAGGAACGGCTCTCGAAATCCAAGCCATTGCCCGTTTTTTTGATGGACAATTTGATTTTGGAGAAAAGGCTACCGAAAACCAGTTCAAAAAACACGCTTCTCAATATGGCATCTTACACCTTGCCATGCACGGTGTACCCGACTTTACGAATGCCAACTTCAACCACCTAAAATTCACCAATATTGCCACCCAAAATGATTCCAGTTTGGAGGACAATTTGCTGCATCACTACGAAATTGCGAGCTTGGATTTGCAGGCGCAATTGGCAGTCTTGAGTGCTTGTGAAACGGGTATTGGCAAATATGAAAAAGGGGAGGGGGTGTATAGTTTGGCTCGGAGTTTTATGTATGCAGGAGTGCCGAGTGTGGTGATGAGTTTGTGGAAGGTGAGTGATAAAAGCACGAGTCAGTTGATGCCTTTTTTCTACGAAAATTTGGCAAATGGTCTATCGAAAGGAGATGCATTGGGTCAAGCCAAAAATCGTTTTTTGAAGGAAGCGAGTTTAGAGTTTCGACATCCTTTTTATTGGTCGGCATTTGTATTGTTGGGGAATTCGGATGAAATCAAGCAAGGATATGGTGCTTGGGTTTGGTGGGGAGTTGGAGGTTTGGTGTTTGTGTTGGGGTTATTTTTTAGAAGGAGTTTGGTTTAGTAGCAAATTGCTTTTCATCCATCAATAACGAGGGATTTAAATCCCTCGTTATTGATGGAAATTGTATGGTTTACTTCAATTCCTCCAACAATTTCCTCGCCTTACCTGCTATATCATCCCCTGATGCCACGACTTCCTTCAATAAAATTTTAGCCTGTTCCGTATCTCCATTCTTCAAAGCAATCAAAGCCAAAAACCACTGCGCCTTGGGTACATAAATAGTCGTATTGGCGGTGGTGATTCTCTCGAATTGTTGTTTTGCTAAATCCAATTTCGGAGGATTTTGGTTGAGGTAGGCATGGGCGAGGGCAAAAACTGCCACATCGTTTTGTGGTTGAGCCGCAGCCAAAGGCAAAAAGGTTTGAACGGCTGCTGCAAATTCTTTGGATTTGTATTGTTGAATCCCCGACTTCAAAATTGCATTGGAGGAATCTCCCTCTCCTCTGACATTTTGATTCAGGTCATAGGTTTCATAATACTGCGCAAACAATGCTTCCTCCGACACAGCACTGCCCGATTGTATTTGCCAAATCAACAAAGTGCTTACTACAAAAACCAAGAAACTGGCAGCTATCGCCCATCTTTGCCGTGACCAAGCTCCAATTCTTGGAGAGGTATCCACTACTTCTGTTTCTTTATGCTGAAAAAAAGAAGTTCCAACTTCATTCATGGTTTTTTGAAGATTCAAAGCTCCCTTGTCATACATCACATTGTTTAAGCTTCGAAACAATTCAACTTCTGCGCTCAATTCTTCATTATTCTCCATTTGTTGCTCAAAATCAACGACCTCTGTTTTTGTCATCGCATCGCTCAAATACGCTTCAATCCTACCGTATGTTTCTTCGGAAAATGTTGACATTCTTATTTTGTTTTTCTTAATTCTTTAAATTTAGGGTCTTTTTTAATCAGTTGCACCAATTTTTGTTTGCACATAAACTTACGTTTCTTCGTATAGCTAACGCTTCCGTAACCCATCTGCTTCATAATTTCGGTCATACTTGTTCGGTGCAAGAATAAGTCTAAAACCCTTTGGCAATCTTTTCCCAGTTCCAAAAATTTCTTTCGGTAAAGGGAGTATTCCTCATTTTCTTCAATGTCAGTTGTAGAAAGACCTTCTATTATTGATAGCATTTTGTTATCAAAGGTTACCTCTGTACGGGGTTTTTTTCGCAATTTATTGGACCAAATATTTCTACATACTGCATAAAGGTAGGTGGAAAAACTGCTAGTTAATTGAAAATCATGCTGCTTAGATTTTTGATACATAAGCATTAAACCTTCTTGGAATACATCATGTGCATCTTCCCTACTTCCCTTATTGGTTTGGACAAGGTGTAAAATGACCTTCTCAAATTCCTTATAGATACTTCGAATTACTTTTGGGTCTCCCTGTTTGATTCCCTCCATGTACTTCTGGTTTTTGGCTGTTTTTGTGGACATGAGTAGCGGTTGAGTTTAGGTATGTGTAGCGAAAGTACAAAGAGGGTAGGAGTTTTCAAAGTTCTATTATTACAATGTAATACTTATGATTTTTTAAAAGTATATAATTGCTGATGCTCCTATGAAAAAAGAATTAATTGTTCCGATTGCCCACTTGATTTATCTTCCAAAAAACGGTTCATCACTCGTGGAAAAGCGTAGTTGTCAAAGTCAGCAGTATTCACTTCAATACAATCTGATAAGCTATCAGGTTTCTCTTTCAATTGTAGTTCAAAAAACGAAATGAAAATCGTTTGGTGGGTTAGTAGGTGCTTATAAGTTTTAGATGTTTTTTGGAAAATTACCTCCTGCTTATTCAGCAATTTTTGCCATTCCTTGGTTTCTCTCAATTCTTCAAAACTTAGTAATTGATTTGCTTCAATAAGCGGAAACTGGTACAAGTTTCTCCAAATCCCTTTGCCTATTCGTTTTTGCAGCAAAAAAGTATCATTAGGTAATTGCAGCATGAAATAATGAAAATAACGAGTCGTTTTCTTCAATTTTTTTGCCTTCAAAGGCAATTTTGAAATCAAATCTTTATGGTACGCTACACAATTTTCCTGCAAAGGGCAATCGCCACAGCTTGGATTAGAGGGTTTGCAGTGCATCGCCCCAAAGTCCATAATCGCTTGATTGTAAATACTTGGATTTTTTTTGTCCAACAATTCTTCTGCCAACAAGGCAAATTCTTTTTTGCCTTCAGTGCTGTCA
>JBGCDY010000322.1:0-2058 GCA_045105835.1 Chitinophagales bacterium | reverse complement strand
TTTTGGCAGCAGTTTCAAAACGAATGCGGTACTATTGAAGACCATCAATGGAGGGGAGAATTGGTCAAAAGGATATTTGGATGGTGTAAAAAATGTGCAAGATTTACATTTTTTTGATGCTCAAAACGGCATAGGTCTATTTACCTTCCATGACGAATTCCGCTCAAGGATTGTTTTAACACACAATGGAGGTGCAAACTGGGAAAAAGCAATCACTCCAATTTCAAAGATACTTTCTAATTTCATTGAAGTAGAGGATAAATTAATCCTATCTGGTATTGATGAAAATGGTATTCTTACCCTTTTTGAAACCTCCAATAAAGGTCAGGATTGGAACTCAAAACAACTTCCAGCAAGTATAGTTAGCTTCATATATTTTATTGACGAACAAACAGCATTTGCAGGATTCGGTTTTACAAACCAAGAATTGTCAGGAATCTATAGAACAACAGATGGTGGAGAATCTTGGAAAAAAATCGATAGCCCAATGACAATGCATTCTCTGATACACTTCCATTCTTCAACGGAAGGTTTTGTCATCAATCATATTTTCACAGAAGACCAGGTGAGTTGGGAGCCCAATTTGATACTTCAAGGATTTGAGGTATTTCAGACCAAAGATTCGGGAGACAGTTGGCAAAGAACCGAAATCAACAAGGAATGCAGTTTTATAGACATCAGCCATTCTCCCTCCAAAAATCTCATTTATACAATGAGTGGGCTTGGACTCAACCGTTTTGAATTAAAGCAGTAAATTTGTCGATTCTTTCACCAAACTGCAAACCCATTTCATGCCCCAACACCGTCACTTCATCATCCACAAACCCTATGACTACATGAGTCAGTTTGTATTGCCGACCAATCAAAAGCGAAAACTATTGGGCGAACTCCATGACTTTCCCGAAAAAACAATGGCAATAGGGCGTTTGGACAAAACATCTGAAGGCTTGCTACTGCTGACCACAGACGGCAAAATGAGCGAAGCCGTTAGGAGCAAAAAAATAGAAAAGGAATACTACTCTCAAGTAGATGGAGCCATCACCGAAGAAGCGATTGAAAAGATGAAAGAGGGCGTAGAAATTGGCTTCAAGGGAATCAAATACATGACCAAACCCTGCAAAGCTTCCCTACTATCACCACCTCCAGATTTCCCTCCACGTATACGAAGAATCCGAGACGATAGGCATGGACCTACCTCTTGGGTCTCCATAATCATCTCAGAAGGTAAGTTCAAACAGGTCAGAAAAATGACTGCTGCTGTGGGTTTTCCAACCTTGCGGCTGTTCAGGGTTCGGATTGGGAATATCTGGTTGGGCGAATTGAAGGCAGGTGGAGTGATTGAAGTCAGCACCGAATTCCTTTTGGAGAACGCAACTGTCAGTAGTATAGGAGTCAACCAAAACGTTGATTTATAATCATTTAAAGCCTGACTCCTAACACCTTATTTCTGTCGCCTTACTTACACTGCTCCCAAATTCAACTTATCCAATTGTCCAAAATTCACGGATGGAAAGTGGAATTTTGCTTCTTTGAGCGTTTTTACGAATAAGTCATCTTTTCTCAATTGATAATAGCACAATGCCTTGTTATAAAACACATCTGCCGTATCTCCAAACAAGTTTTTTGAATGTTCAAAGTAGGTCAAAGCATCTTCATAAAAACCGAGTTGATAAAAAATGCCCCCTATTTCAAAGGCAATATCTGTGGATTCATTTAGGGTAAAATACATATCCCATGTTTGGTGCATGGTTTGTCCCAAACGTTTGCGTTCATTGAAGGTAACAGTACTTGCAAGTTGTTTGATTCGAGGCAATACATGCTGAAACATCGTAGAATCATAGGCTGATAATCGCAATACTCCTACCAAATCGGGAATTGCCATTGTATTGATGTGATTGTAAACAAACTTCTTATAATTGTTGAAATCATCAGGTCCATAACCATTTACCACACGCTCATAAGCCGCTTCTGTTTCCGTATAAGTTTCGTTTTCGGGTAAAAACAAAAGACAGCCCAACTGCAAGGCAAAGGTCGAAAATTTAGGGAAAAGGTACAAAA
>JBGCDY010000321.1:0-4306 GCA_045105835.1 Chitinophagales bacterium | reverse complement strand
GAGATACCCGCCAATCGTAGAAGCACTCCCCACAAGATGAACTTCATCACCAAACAGGTCAAAGTTGCTGATTATTATCCCGATATTCCACAAGACAAACCCTGTGGAAACCTCAATTCCTGTTCGGCAGATTTGTGCAAATGGATGATACACAATCTATCTCTGCATCATTCAGATGGAAGTGATGAAGCTGTTATCAAACAAGAAACCTTGCAAAGAATGTGGACGACTACAGAAAGAATCCAGAGCTTCAATACTTCAATTGGTCTCGGCTGGTGGATTGTGGATTCCGAAGATTATGGCAAGTATCTCTTTCACGTAGGAAATGACCCTGGTTTTTCTGCCAACTTGATTGTCTCTCCCAAAAATGATTTTGGGATTGTGGTACTTTGCAATGGAATGTATCCTCGGTTTGAAGTGTGGAACGATGTTCCCTTTGAAATCATGGATTTGTTTAAAGGTGAGTGGAAGAAGGATTGATTTTGATTCTTACTTTTCTTCCATCCATTCCAAGACAATCGGGTAAATTTCCAATCGTGAATTTTTGGAGTGGAGAATCCTACTGTGGTTGTAATTTTCTCTGAATCCCTTTTCTTTGGAGCAGAACAATAGTCTGTTTTTGGGATTTTTGAAGCCTTCGAGAAACAGCTCACATCCAACTTTTGGAGCGATAAAAGTATCTCCTTTTGCAGCAATAGAAAGAATGGGAGTGGTGATTTGGGGCATTTGTGTTTGGTAATCTATGCCGTTTTTACCGACGAATCTCTTCGAGAGATTCCAGTCAAACCATTGTTTCATCATAAAATAATCTTCGTCATGTGGGCTGCCTGTTTTTCTTGCAGGAATACCTCCTGACAAATAAGCAGCCCATTTTCCGAGCAATATTTTGGTATAATTTCGAAAATTGTGAGCCGCCCCAAATGCTTGACAACCGAACATCGCAACATTCTTGATTTTGGAAATATAAAGGGGATTTTGAATCAAAAACATGGTCAAACATATTCCACCTCCACTGTGGGTGATGCAATGTAAGTTTTTGATTTTCAGTTTGTGGAAGAGAAATTCAAAAGCCGTCAAAAAATCCTCCGTTGCGACGCTTTCAAAATTGAAGGGTTGTTTGGTCTTTGAGCTGTCTCCATGATTTCGCCACTCCAAAATCCAACAAGTGTAGCCTTTTTCCACCAAAAAAGTGCTGATTCCCATACAGACTTTTCTGTTGGAAAATGTGCCATGAGATAGGAATACATTCTTTTGAGAATCACCTTCATTGCCGTATATTTTCCAAAGCGCAAGGTATTCGTCGGTTTTTGTGGGTAGTTTGATGAGTTCTTCCTGAAGCATTTTTCACTTTTTGAAGGAGTAGAAGAAATAGGCATCAATATTACACAAAAAGGCTTGGTTTCTTGTGATAGACCAAGCCTTCAATATTTCATTTCAAACCATTTTTTGCTTCAATACGACCACAAATTATGCTCCTTCTCAAATAATTCTTGTTTGATGCGTTCCGACTCTATCAAGGCATCCTTACCAACTGCATAATCCTTGATTCGACGGTCAAAAATATTGGATTCTTTGACAATATTGCTCGCAAACATTCGAGCCTCCAAAATATCATCCCAAGTCAATCGTACACCATCATTTTTGCGGTTGAAGGTTTCGATATTCACCAAATACTTCCGAAAACTGGGGTAATATGCCCAAAACAAAGTCCGTTGCCCACGCAAATTTCCATCTTCGTCCACGACATCCATCACAGGCGCAATTCCCAAAATACGAACATGCATTCGAGAGGTATTCTCATCAAAAATCCAATCTTCTTTGAAACGGAAAGTTTCTACGCTTTGCCAATTAAACTCGTTTGTTACAATCTCGGTGTACTCTTGGTAGGTTTTTGGGTCAATCACCATAATGGTATCGGTCAAGCCCAGCGATTTTTTCACTTCCAATACATTCGCAGGAGTCTTAAAGTCCTCATCCGCAAAAATATAGGCATCTTCTTTTTGGGCTGCAATGTCCATCAACACATTCACAAAAGGGTCTTTGGGTTCGACAAAGGTTTGATTTATTTTTTGGCGAATATCCAACTCACGCCAGATGCGTTTCTGCCAAAAAACATCCGCTTCACGAATGTATGGGTAGGGTAGAGGCTTGCGGTCTTTGGCGATATAGCGGACATAAGCACCATCTACCACCTTGTTTTTCTTCGGTTTAGGCGTTTCTATTTCAGCATAAGATTCCTTCTCTTTTTCTTTGGCTTGGGTATCTTCTGATTTTGCAGTAGGATTGAGTTCTACAAGCTCACTCGAAAAATCAGAACTAAGTAGCAAAAGGTCTGTGTCTTGTGCCACAATAGCGTTTGCATTGAAGCATAAGAAAGTCAGCACCAACAAGGATTTGTTCATGTTATTTGGGATTTTGGGTGAATGATTTTACAGAATAAACTCCATTCTATCTACAAGATTAACTGGGAATTTACTTCGATTAAAAAGTAGATTTTGTTGTCATGTAAGTTATTGAAAAGGGATTTGAAAATAAATTCAATATTTACTAAATGCAATGTGTTTGTTGGCAAAGTATTGTTTGAGCCCCGATTAAAATACGGGACAAGTTTTGCATTTGAGTTTTGAATTTGAATTTGTTTTAGGTTACCTTGTGAGATGCGATTATAAAATTGAAAGTTTGTTTTGCTGAATGTTTATAAGCACAAACTAACAACACATCAATGTCGATTGGCTTTTTTAACGCCTTCAAAAACGCTTTTATTGCATGGAAAAATTATCTGCCAGTGCTTACTTGACCAGAGAGGAACGAAAAATGTTGATGCAAAAAGATGATTTGCAGGCTACAATGGAAGTGACAGCGAATTGGTTGTGGATTTTTGCAGCTTTTGCTTTGGTCTATTTTTTTCCAAATATTTTGACCATCCTTATCGCTTTATTCATTTTGGGAGGCAAACAATTGGGCTGTGGAATTCTGATGCACGATGCTTCACATCATTCCGTTTTTTCGAGTGCGAAGGTCAATGATTTTGTCGGAAAATGGTTTGGAGCTTACCCCGTTTTTCAGGACATGTTGAAGTACCGTCCCTATCACTATCGCCACCATGTTACGACAGGCACGGAAGACGACCCCGATTTTCTGCTCGCAAGAGGTTATCCCACAAGCAGAAAGAGTATGCTTCGTAAAGTGTTGCGAGATTTGACGGGCATCACAGGAATCAAAACACATATTGGGCTGTTGATGTTGCATTTGGAATACCTTCAATACGACAAGGACGGGAAACTGCAAAGGGTTTCTCAGAAAAACCGTACTTGGATGGAATTTCTCCAAACTGCCCTACAAAATTTGAGCGGTGCGGTGTTGTCCAATGGAATTATTTTTGCTTTGTGTTATGCCGTAGGTGCACCAGCGCTTTACTTGCTTTGGGTAGGAGCGATGTTGACCACCTTGCAGTTCAGTTTGAGGGTTCGCTCAATAGCGGAACATTCTATGGTCGAAAACTCCGAAAATCCTATCCGCAATACCCGCACGACTTATGCCAATTGGTTGGAGCGCATCTTGTTTGCCCCCTACCACGTTAATTTTCATGTCGAACACCACATGCTGATGGCTGTTCCCTCTTATAATCTCCCGAAAATGCACAAGTTATTGAAGGAAAGGGGTTTTTATGAAAAGGGATTGTTGGAGAAAGGGTATTGGCGGATATTGACAATGGCGGTGGAGTAGGTTTTCACTCCACAAAAACCGTATCCTGCACAAAACCTCCAAAAATTCCTACACCACCTTCGATATTGTTGTACACCCGAACTGCCTCTGCAAAAGGGTTTTCCGAGATTCTGGATTGAGACAAAGCAGAACGTTTGTAGAGGTACAGTTCACGACTCATAGAGCCGATAATGAAGTAAGCCGTTCTTTCGGCAGGTACCAATACGTCCTCGTTGGGGTCAAAAATAAGACCTTCCAAAGCATCCTTTCTGATATACAGTTTAAGGCTTTTTTGTTGTCCTTCAAAAAGTTCATCCGTAAAGGTAACCGACCTATCGTATTGAGCTTGAGGATTTAGAAATTCTTCAATCTCCAAAAACTCTTCACTAAAATCACCCTCATCAAAAATGGGGTCATTGAAGGTGAATTCGGGGTAGGATTGGTAGTAAGAAGTATCGGTTTTTGTGACGGTTCGAAGGGTCAAAAAGTAATAATTCTCAACATTCGCTTCGTCTTCAATCTCTAAGGTAAGTTCTACCTTCTCGACTCCTTCCGAAACATCGTAATGGTTTTCGTCACTGATATACGCCTTCAAAACCTT
>JBGCDY010000320.1:0-2031 GCA_045105835.1 Chitinophagales bacterium | reverse complement strand
AAGGTTATGTTTTTTCCTTTACATAGATAATTGAAATAGAAAAGACTATTTCAGGGTTTACACTGATTTTTCCAGACAAAAAGTTTGGAGAGTAAGCAATCCTGATATAGCTCTGAAGCATATTTCAAACCCCTAAGTTTTAGTTTAAATATACCCCTATGACTAAGTATGTTCTATTCATTGCTTTTGCTTTTTTTCAGTGTAGCTCTTTATTCGGTCAAATCACCCATTTCCCTTTTGACACGGACTTCAATGATGTGGTCAATGACTACAACCCTTCCACTTTTGGAAATCCCGAAATCATTACCGATGATGGAAACCAAGTGCTTCAATTGGAGGGAGACGAATATCTGAGCCTACCCATTGAAGTATACGAAGAAATCGACCCCGACCAAAATCTTGAAATTCAAATCAAATTTAAGATAACGAATACATACACAGATGCTCCCTACGCAGGCACAGGCGAGTTTGGCGAAGAAGGAAAACGGGTCTTAATCAGCAATAAACAGAACGATATTTTCACCAAAGGTTTTGACATTTTTGTAGCGGAAGTAGATGAAGAGTATAGGGTTTTGATGTCCTTTGGAGACGATACCGAAACTGGTGGCACTTTCATTTTCAATGAGACAATTGAAGAAGGTGAATGGGTAGAATTGAAGTTGATTCTTCGACTGAACAATGAGACACCGAGCATCGCCTACAAAATCAACGGCTATTACAGCCATTTTCCGCTTAACTATTTGGATGTAGCTCTTTTCAAAGAATCCCTCAATACACAGCAAATCTGGATTGGAACGGACGAAGAAAATAGCCAAGGTTTTGAAGGCTATGCCTTTGCAGAAACTTCCATAGATTATATCAAAATTTTCAATCCGCCATTTGTAGGAAATTCCGCTTTGGTAGCGAACGCCATCAATGCTTTGGCAAATCATGTGAATGCAAGTGCGCCATTGGAGGAGAGCGAACAGAAATCCAATCTAAACACGATTGTCAACAATTGGGATGACAATACCTATACCGCCATCAGTGCGGACATTTTGAATTATATCGCCACTTACGAACAAGAAGAAGGAACTGTATTTGAGGCTTACGGCGAATATGTGCATCCCAAAGAGGTCGAAGTGCCGAGGTCTTTGCAGTTCATGCTTCTCCAATGGATGACAGACAATCTCTACACGTCCTCCAATGCTGCGAACATGGAAGGCATCAGTTTTTTAGACCATCAAATTCTGCCTGGTATAGTCAATTCTGCTGCGCCAAGAACAACGGGAAGTGCCACGATTGATGGGACATACAATACCAATCCTGGTTATTTTTTGAATCAGCAAGACTTTGTTATTCGACCCACAGGCTACTATGCTGCACCTGGCGAATTGGTGGAAATCACCTTTCCCGAAGCAATGCTCAATCAAGGCGTAAAAGTCCATGTAGGAGCGCACTTTATAGATATCCGAGAGGATTTTGTTGGTTTTCAGCGTTTTCCAACCATCGCTACGAGATTTGATGTCCAAAATACAACACTGTCCGTCATCAATCCCTTTGGAGGAGCATTGTACATCATTTTGCCAGATGGTTCAAATTTTGGGGCAGTTGATTTGCAGTTTAGCAATGCGGTGAAGTCGCCCTATTTTAGCTCCAAAACGGGATTTGAAAACAGCCTTACAGACTATCAAGCAGACTTGGAGAACGATTATGTGAATTGGGTAGACATTGAATCCGACAATTTCATGTGTACTTTTCCCAAATCCTTAGCCAATGCTGCGACCGATGCAGAAGCCATCTTGACACCCTTCAATACCATGATAGGGCAGTACAATGTGGTGGGAGGTCGTCCATTGACCAAAATTCGTTCGGAATATATCATCAGCGAACCACAATTGTATTCGCAAGGCACTTACCCCGCTTCCTATCCCATGTCCATCCCAAATGGAGATTTGGATGAAGTAGATTTGGAAGCCATTCCGATTTCTGTTCTTAATCCTACCTCTTTCATGGCAAGTTACGATGGTACGACCATTTTGCATGAGTTAG